>NZ_JBVJHH010000017.1:0-16252 GCF_055586905.1 Streptosporangium sp. NPDC048886 | reverse complement strand
AGGGACGGTGAGTCAGGCCGTCGCTCCACTCGACCTCCTCTGCCGGAACGGCCAGCCGCAGCCCCGGCCGTTTGACCGCCAGCGCCCGGACGGCTTCGGTGAGCTCCACCCTGGCCAGCGCGGCGGCCAGGCAGCGGTGTGGGCCGTACCCGAAGGCCAGGTGCGGGTGCGGCGGCTGCGCGCCGAAGCGGTGGATGTCGAAGCGCTCCGGCTCGAGGAAGGCGCTGGGGTCGTGGTTGGCGGCGTTGAGGTTGGGCATCACGACCGTCCCGGCTTTCAGGGTGCCGCCCGACAGCTTGACGTCCTCGGTCATCCGGCGCATGAACGCACTGGCCGGCGGCCCGTCGTAGCGCAGGATCTCCTCGGCCGCGGCGGGCGCCAGATCCGGCTGAGCGACCAGCTCGTCCCACTGCCCGCGATGGAGCATGAGGCGGAAGGCGCCCCTGGACACCATCGAGGTGGTCGTCTCGTGCCCCGCGGTGATCAGCGAGAACACGGTGTTGACCAGTTCGCCCTCGCTCAGCCGGTCCTCGTCGTCGCGGGCCTGCACGAGCAGGTCGATGAGATCGTCGCCGGGTTCCGCGCGATGACGGGCCACCAGGTCGCGGGCGTAGGCCATGAATTCGGTGTAGCCCTGGTAGCGGACCTGTCCGGTCGCGGTGGAGGTGGTGAGGAACATGTCCGTCCAGGCCACGAACCGGTCGTAGTCGGCATACGGCACGCCGAGCAGCCGGCAGATGACCTGGCCCGGCAGCCGCACCGCGAACGCGTCCACCAGGTCGAACTCCTCCCCCAGCCCGTCGAGCAGCTCACCGGCGATCTCCGCGATCCATGGCCGCCACGGCTCGGTCCGGCGGGGCGTGAAGGCCCCGTGCATGATCCGCCGGTAGCGGGTGTGCCCCGGCGGATCCTGGTTGATCAGCGCGTCCGGGTCGTCGTCGATGCCCATACCGCTCACCAGCCGCGGCAGGCCCGGCAGACGCAGGTTGCGGCTGGAGGCCGCCGAACCCAGCAGGGTCCGCACGTCCTCGTACCTGACGGCCACCGGCACCAGGTCCCCGCTCGGCATCGCGGCCGGGTCCAGCGGCCCCTCCCGGCGGCGGCGGGCGAACTCCGGCGGCGGCGTGCCCAGCGGTCCGGGGACGATGTCGGGCCAGGTCTTCTTCGGGTCGAGTTCGGCGGTCATCGCACCCCTTCCGTTCCTGGCACCGCACAGGCGCACTTCCATTCCTGGCACCGCGCAGGCGCACTTCCTGTCCGGGTGCCGCGCAGGCGGCCCAAGCGGAACGTACGCAGGAGACCGCCCACGGTCAACAGCCTGTTCCGGACACCTTCCACCCGGCTACCCGGCCGCGCGGAGCCGGGCCCGCCCGTCCACCACCTCAGGTCGACAGCGGACGAGATACGGCATGCGCTTGCGGTAGCGGCCCCACAGTTCCCCAACGGACGTGGAGAGGGTGAAACGCTCGCGGACCTTGCCGAAGAAGACCTCACGATGCGGATGGCCGTCCCGATCGAGAGCGAGCAGCCAGTCCACCGCCCCGCTCCCGAGACCGTGTCCGTCGACGGACTCCGCGGTCCATGTCTGGAACGCCTCGTCCAGGTTCACGAGCGTGTTGTCCAGGTCGAGGAGCGCGAGCCGTTGCGCGATCGCCCACCCTACGGGCAGACCACGACGAGGGCGGGAGATCGATATCAGGGTGACGTCGTGATGATCGAGAGCCCACCCGGGTGGCGCTTCCTCACTGCGGTGGCGATCGCGGCGTTCATCAGTTTGTGGTGGTCCAGCGTGCCCTTCCCATACGCCGAGGGAGGAGTCTTCGGGCTGTTCGTCTGGGTGCCGCTCGTCTTGTACTGGCTCATCCGCCTGTGCGTGGCGATGGCGACCGGATGGCGGACGCTGTCGATGAGACGGCTGCTGCGCTGGCTGCCGACTCCCCTCATCGTGCTCGGCGTGTGGGGCGTCATCCACCTGGACGGCTCCTTCTCGGCGCGCTTCGCGCTCTCGCGATCCAGCATGGAGCAGTACGCGGAATCGATCATCGACGGTGGCGGACGCACCGACCCCGGATGCCGATGGACGGGGCTGTATCACGTCTGCGGACATTACGCGGGCGAAGCGGAGGGCGCTCCTCCCACCGCCCAGCTCGATGTGACCGACTGGCCCCTCGGGGCGTCGCGATGCTTCACCTGGACGCCCGACGGCCGGCCTCGCCCCGAGGACCACGAATACGGGCTCAGGCACCTCACCGGCCCCTGGTGGGGGTGCAGGGACTGGGACGGATGGTGACGGCACCTCGCTATCTCACCGCCTGGTGGAAAGCGCCCGAACCCCCTGCCCCTTCTGATCCGTAGCCATTTCGAGGTCGTCCACCGGCGTCCAGAGGCGTCAGAAAGACCCGCTCAGAGGCGCCTCACGCTTGCTGATCTTTAACCCGTGAAGTTCGGCGGTCTGAGAGTCTCACCGGTCCACGGCCTCCCTGTGATCGACAAGCCGTTCACCAGTGGCGGCCCCTAGCCTCGTCCTTGTTCCTCGGGTCCGAGGCGGTACGGCGGGAGCGGATCCGGGCACGCGCGCGACATCGGGGGAAGCATCTTGGGCGGGATCGGCTACGACGAGGAAGTCGTCAGAGACGACAGTCTCGTACCGCGGGGTGCATGTTCCGCCGCCTCGGGCTGAGCCGGGCAGGTGGCGTCCGCCAGGACGGTGCCCTTCGGGAAGAAGATTTCGATACCCCAGAAAGGCGATAAGAACGTGTTCCGGCAGAAAGGCGCAATAAAGCCGCGCCATGTACTGTGCGTGCTCGGCTGGGACCTGGATGTGGAGACGGTACGGGAAGTCGTCGGCGACGTCGCGGGGATCGGCTTCACCGTCGACCGTGAGCGGCACCGGCGGGCCTTCGACTCACGGATGCCGAGTTCATTCGAGGCTTGCATGGCGGACGTCTCCTTCACTGAATCGGACTGGGAGGCGGTGAAGGGGCACGACTCAGTGGTGTACGTGCTGTCGCCGCCGATGCGGCAGCACCGCTCTTTCGACCCTCGGTACGCCACACCCGCCGACGACGCGATCTCCGAGGAATTGTGGACGCAGACGTTCGACGTCTCACGGCGGATGCTGGAGGTGACGGCCGCGCTGTTGCGTTCGGGCGCCACCGCCGTGAAGAACGAGAGCAGCGGCCTGGCACACGGCCGGGACCGGTGGCTCACCCTGGCCGACAAGGTGTCCAGCGCGCCGAATTGGGCGGAGTTGGCCACCACGCTGTTCTATGCCTGGGTCAAGCGGCCGATCAGCGATGGGAGCCTGATGAGAAGTTGCGGCATGCATCTGCTGGGTGCGCCGGATGTGGAGGTCGACCTGGTCCAGCCGGTCTCGCAGCACCTGCCCGGGGAACTCCTGGAGGGCGGCGTGCAACTGATTGACGAGGTGGCGTTCTACCTGCTGGTCGAGTCGCGGGCACTGGAGATCACCGACGGGGAGGGGTTCCGGCTCGCACCCGATACGCAGCGCTGGATCATGCACAGGCACCCTTGCCAGGGCTATGAGGAGGACAGTTTCTTCTTCAACCCTTATGGGTACTGGCGCTTGACGCCTGACGGGTCTTCCCCGCCGACGTTCCCGGTGCGCGCTGATCTTTGACTCGTGGTTCTTCTCAGCTGAGTGACCATGCCGGACTCCTGCGATACTCCGTCTGCCCACAGATCCCTGGCCCAGACCGGCAGGCCCTCATGCCGTTTTAACTCCACCGGATAAGCTCGGCAACCGCGACCGGAGGGCCTGCATGACCGCGTCTCCACAGGTCAGAGGATCGAAGAACGCGTTCCGCCACGGCCTGGCCGAACGCGGTGTTCTGGCCGTATCCGGCGTCGGCGACGATCACCTGCGGGCAAGGCCCCAGCCGGTCGCCTCGTCGATCAGATCTAGGGTCGGCCGCCACTTCTCCCGGTGCCCCACCTCCTCGGGCCCCCCGCTCTGGCCCGGCGCTCGGCGTCGTCGGCTGAAGATCGAGACAACCCGACGAAGTACCACTGGTTACACAGGCGGTCCGCACGCGGGTCTGCTCATCTGAAGTCCCGGACGGCCTTCTCCGCCGGTCTCTACGAGGTGGCCCGATGGCGGCAGGCCGCATGGTGCTGCGGCGTCGTCCAGACCGGGGCGCCCTGCCGTGGCCGTCCTCAGCGCCGGCGGCTGTCCGCTCGTCACCGGTAAGCGTCGCCCAGGTACCCCTTGACCTCGGTGACGTCGGCCACGGTGCCGTTCAGCCGGATCTGCCGTCACCCGCGTTCGTCACCGAGGCGAGGAGCCGCTCCGATATCGCTGCCAAGAAACACGGTCGGTGGATGTAACCCTTCTGCCGGTTCTCACCAAGCAGGGGCGAAATCGACGAAGGGAGCACGACCGGTGCGTCGCAAACAGGCGAAGATCGCCACAGATCCTGTGGCCTTCGAGGCCTTCTACCGGCGGCATGTGGATGCGGTCACCCGCTTCCTCGCCCGCCGGGTCGACGACCCGCACACCGTCGCCGATCTGGTGGCCGAGGTGTTCGTGGCAGTGCTCGACTCGGCCCACACCTACCGGGCCGAGCTGGGGACCGAGATCGCCTGGCTCTACGGCGTCGCCCGCAAGGCGATCTCCGCTGAGCGGCGCAGAGCGTACAAGCAGCATCAGCTGACGGGCCGGGTGAACGGGCGGCGCACGCTCGACGTTGACGATTTCGCCGAGCTGGAGGAGCGCATCGACGCGGAGCGGCACACCAGGCAGGCGTTCGAGGCCATGGCCGATTTGCCGGAAGGGGAGCGCGCGGTACTGGAACTGGTCGTCATCGATCAGCTCACGGTCACCGAGGCCGCGCTCGCCCTCGGCATCGGGCACAGCGCCGCCAAGGTGCGTCTGCACCGCGCCCGCAAGAAGCTCCGGAACCTGCCCTTCGTCATGAGTGGAGCATCGGAATGAAATACCAGGAGCAACTACTGATGGAACTCAAAACCGAGGTCACCTACCGTACCGAGCGGCGTCGCCGCGTCACCCGCCGGCTGTACGCAGGCGGCGCGGTGGCCCTTCTCGCCGCAGTGGCGGCGTTCACCGTTCCGGTGCTGACCGGGACGGAGGAGCCCGCATACGCGGTGAGCAAGAACGCCGACGGCACGGTCCGGGTGGAGATCAACGAGTTCAGGGACGCCGATCGGCTGGAGCAGGACCTGCGCGACGCGGGCGTCACGGCCGACATCACCTACCTCCCACCGGGCAAGGAATGCAAGGTGGGCAGAGGAGAGACGGTCGGCCGGACGGTGACCCTGGGGCCGGACGCGAACGCGGTCGCCCGGATGCACAACGGCGGGCTGGACATCAACCCTCGGAACATCGGCGAAAACCACACCCTGGTGCTGGAGTTCGCCGGGAACGAGGGCACCCCCGCGGCCGAGAAGCGGGAGGTGTCGTGGCGGCTGACAGGGCATACGATCACCGGCCCGGTCACGCCGTGCGTCACAGTCGATGACCCCGAGTGGAAAACCGGCAACAGCAGCTGACCTCGGCCGTCATCGCCGTTGATTGCCAGTGCGGCCATCGTCTGGCGGCACGGCGCAGCGGCACGGTGACCCCGCCACTGGCGGCTTCAAGGCTTCGCAGCTCACGGCTTCACGGCCGTGAGCTGCGCTCATCGTCCTCTACACCCTCACCGAGGGCAGCCCGATCCTCCCACACGGAGATCTTGTGTCCGATACACCATCGTTCCGATCTTTGCTCACAAGTTCATTGACCGCCGTTCTGGCCGTGTTCCTCGGCGTGACCCCGGCCCACGCCGAGCCGTCCGCACCCAGGAGCGAGCCTGACGGCGTCACCCTGATCACCGGCGACCGCGTCGTGATCACCGGTTCCGGCCAGCGCATCGAGCCCGGCCCCGGCAGGCAGGTGAGCTTCATCCGGCAGCTCATCGACGGCCATGTGTACGTGATCCCATCCGACGCCCGCCCCTTGCTCGCCCAGGGCCTGTTGGACAGGCGCCTGTTCGACGTCACCCAACTCCTGGCCTGGCGGTACGACGACGCCGCCACTGCCGACATCCCCCTGATCATCCAGTCCGAGCGGGCGCCCGTGGGGGTCCGCACCACCCGGAGCCTGACCGGCCTCGGTATGAACGCGCTCAGCGTGCCCAAGGCGAGCGCCGCCCGTACCTGGAAGGACCTGACCGACGGCGTCCACGCACTCGGCGCAACGAAGACGAAGCTCTGGCTGGACGGCCGCCGCACCTTCGACCTCGATCGCAGCGTCAAGCAGATCGGTGCGCCTCAGGCATGGGAGCGCGGCCTGACCGGCAAGGGCGTCACGGTCGCCGTGCTCGACAGCGGCTACGACGCCGGCCATCCCGACCTGCAGGACGTCGTCGCCCAGGAGCGGAACTTCAGCAACGACCCGGACATGCGTGACACCGTTGGGCACGGCACCCATGTCGCCTCCATCGTCGCCGGGGCCGGCGGACAGTACCGAGGCGTGGCTCCCGGCGCCAGACTCGCGATCGGCAAGGTCGGCAGTGCGTACGTCCGCGACTCCGCCATCCTCGCCGGCATGGAATGGGCCGCCCTGGAGGTCAAGGCGAAGATCGTCAACATGAGCCTGGGCAGCCCCGACACCCCTGAGCTCGACCCCCTCGAGCAGGCGGTGAACACCCTGTCCGAGCGGACGGGAGCCTTGTTCGTGGTGTCCGCGGGCAACCGCCACGACCTGCCCGTCTCCAGTCCCGGCAGCGCCGACGCGGCCCTCACCGTCGGCGCCGTGGACCGGGACGACCGGCTGGCCCGCTTCTCCAGCAAGGGGCCGCGCGAAGGCGACCACGCCATCAAACCCGACGTCACCGCGCCCGGCGTGGGCATCATGGCCGCGGCCGCCGAGGGCACCGCCGACGGCCCGCACATCGCGCTGAGCGGCACGTCGATGGCGGCCCCGCATGTTGCAGGAGCCGCAGCCATCCTCGCCGAGCAGCACCCCGACTGGACGGGTGGGCAGCTCAAGTCCGCGTTGATCGGCAGCGCGCGACCCATGGACGGTGCGACCCCGTACGAGGGGGGCGCCGGACGCGTGGACGTACCACGGGTGATCAAGCAGCCGGTCGTGGCCGACAAGCCCAACGTGTGGGCCGCCTTCTCCTGGGGCGATTCCACCCGGACCCAGACCACGACCCTCACGTACGCCAACTCCGGCGACGCTCCCGTCACCCTCGACCTCACCACCGAGGGCGACACGGTGAAACTGTCCACGCGACGGCTCGACGTGCCCGCCGGGGGCACGGCGTCGGTCACGCTCACCATCGACGCCGGCGGCAAGGCCCCCGGCGACTACCCGGGGACGATCACCGCCACCTCCGGCGAGATGACGGTCCGCACGCTGGCGGGCGCGTATGTCGAGCCCGAGTCCTACGACGTGCGGCTCACGGCGCACGGCAAGGAGGGAGACGTCACCAACGTCTTCACGCAGATCTACGATCCCGAGACCGGCGAGACACGACAGCTGATCCTCGACAGTGCGACCGGCACGATCCGGCTGCCGAAGGGGCACTGGAAGCTGTACGCCGAGATTTACGACTCCACCCGGAAAATCACCCTCGCCCACACCGATCTGCGCGTGGACGCCGATCGGCAGGTGATCCTGGACGGTCGTCAGGGCAAGCAGGTCCGCTTCTCGATCGACGACCCGAACGTCGTACCCCGCGACGTCGTCGACATCATGGTCGGCAACGGAAAGTGGGAGGTGACCTGGGGTGCCGCGCTGGACGTCCGCAGCGATCTCTTCGCCATTCCCACGCGGGAGGCCGGGCTGCGTTACATGATCAGGAGCATCTGGGACGGCGAGGATCCCTCCGGGCGGCCCTACCTGTACGACCTCCTCGACCGCCGCACCGGAGGAATCCCCGAAGACCCCGGTTCCCTGGCACGCCGCGACGACCTCGCCAAAGTAACCGCGACCTACCACGCCTCCGGCGTCGCGGCCAAGGGCGTGCCGCGCTTCGCGCCGCGGTCCGACGACGGCGTGCCTCTCTTTCTGCAGTCGCTTCCGGCCGAGGTGAGCCTGCCGGGCAGCGTCACGTATCTTCGTACGCCGGGCACCGTCTGGGAGAGCACACTACAGACCGGCACCACGGTGATGTCCGACTCCGGCACGCTCATGAAGCGCGGGCACACCCGGGAAGTGTGGAACGCGGCGGTGGCCGGGCCGTCCCTCGTCACCGTAACCGGCACCCGTACCGGAGACGAACTGCACTTCAACGCGGGCCCGCTCTTCGCTGACGGCGTCGCGGGCCGTATCGGCTCGGACCGGGCGGCCACCGGCACCGCCACACTTAGCACCGGCGGGCAGGTGCTCGCCCAGGCCGAGCTGTCCGGTTGCGACATCGCCGCGCTCCCGACCTGCGTACTGGACGCCGTCCTGCCGTCGGCGCCGACCAGGTACACGCTGGGCGTGTCAATGAGCAGACAGGTTCCGCACACGGCGCTGTCCACGGCGGTGAAGGCCGTGTGGGAGTTCGACTCGGCCCGCACCGCGGATCGACGGCCACTGCCGCTTGCCGTGATGCGGTACGCCCCGACCGGCCTCGACGCCTACAACCGAGCCAAGCCCGGCACGGTGACCAGGGTGCCCATGTGGGTGGAGCGCAACCCCGGCGCTGCCGAGACGAAGGTGAGATCCGTTCGGCTGGAAGCGTCCTTCGACGACGGGGAGACGTGGCGGCCGGTTCCGGTCGTGCCTTCCGGGTCCGGTTGGAAGGCTGCCATCCAGAACCCACGCACGCAGGGATTCGTCTCCCTTCGAGTCGCCGTCACCGACACCGCTGGCGCTTCGCTCACCCAGACCATCACGCGCGCCTACGGCATCGCCTGACAGTGACGACGTAGATGAACGCCTCCCGCCCGGCCTGCCCCATCGCCTGACTGACCTCGGGTCAACGCGATCTGCCGGCTCTGGCGGGGAAGAGGACTTGTGCGGTCGGCCCGGGGACGCGGTATCGGTGTTGCCACCGGTCCGTTTCCCCGAGCCGCTACCCCAGCCCGGCGTGCCCGTCTCCGAGGAGCCGGCGGTGGCCGCACCCGACGCGGCCATCCGGCGCTGAGGGGTGACGGGCGCGTATAGATCGTAATCCACCGATCTCGGTAGTTCACGGTCGGATCTTCGGCCCCGGCGCGGGCGTAAGGAGAACGCGCTCGCCCTACTCGATTCCCGACCGCAATGCTACGAACCAGGCCGGAAACCGAGTTCTCGCTGCTCAGAGCAGATCTGCCCCAAGCGGATCGTGTCGACGCCGATCCGGATCGCCCCACATGATGGACGCATGAGCGAAGAATCAAAACTTCCACTGTTCAACGCGCAGGTAAGACGCCAGCTCTACGAGCAGCGTGTTCTCGTTCTCGATGGCCCTCTCGACGATGACAATGGGACACTGCTCGCCACGCAATTCATCGCACTCGCCACGCAGGACGCGTCGACCGATATCGCATTGTGGATTCACTCCCCGGGCGGATCGGTTCCCTCGATGCTTGCGATCCGTGACATCATTCGACTGATTCCCTGTGACGTATCGACCCTGGTGCTGGGCATCGCCTACAGCGCCGGGCAATTCTTGCTGTCAGCTGGGACCCGAGGGAAGCGCCGCGCCCTGCCGCATGCACGTGTCCTGATGCACCAGGGCTCGGCGGGAATCGGCGGCACCGCAGTCGACATCGAACTGCAGGCCGGCGACCTTCGGCATACTCGCGACACGGTGCTCGGCCTTATCGCCGAGGACACGGGTCAGCCCGTCGAGCGCATCTTCGAGGATTCTCTGCACGATCGCTGGTACACAGCACAAGAGGCGCTGGACTACGGCTTCATAGACACAATCGTGGAGAGCTTCGGCGAAATCGCGCCAGGCAATCGTCCACGGCTCGGATTCGGCGTCACCGACGGAGTCAGCCAGTGACCACTTACACGATCCCGAACGTCATCACTCAGAATTCTCGTGGCGAGCGGATCATGGATGTCTACTCGCACCTGCTCACTGAACGAATCGTCTATCTGGGAACCGCAATCGACGCGGGCGTCGCCAACGCGCTCGTCGCACAGCTTATTTTTCTGGAGTCAGACAACCCCGATGCCGACATACAGTTCTATATCAACTGTGAAGGCGGGGACCCGAGCGCAATGCTCGCGATATACGACACCATGCGCTATATCCGCCCGCGGGTTGCGACAACCTGCGTTGGACAGGCCATCGCGGTGGGTGCCGTCCTTCTCGCCGCCGGCGCCCAAGGAAAACGTGCCGCTCTCCCGCACGCACGAGTAATCCTGCACCAACCAGCTGCTCAGGGGCGCGGCACGATCCCCGATCTCATCTTGCAAGCCGACGAGGTCGTCCGTGTCCGGGCAGACATCGAGCGCATACTGTCACGACACACCGGCCAGACGATCGAGACTCTACGCGCCGACACCGATCACGATCGCGTGTTCACCGCGACCGCGGCCTTGGAGTACGGACTCCTCGATCAGATCATCGAGGAGCATTCATAGGCCAGTGGACAATCCCGGCAAGCCACGCTACGCGGCCAGAGCATACGCCGCCGAGCAGGTAGCACCTCTCGACGTGCTGCTCTGAGCAGACCGCAAGCTCGCGGCGACGGCAAGGGTCAGATCGACCAGGGTCACATCCAGCGCGCCGGCGACCGCAGCGATCATTTCGCTCGACGGCTCTTTGACGCCCCGTTCCATCTCGGAGAGATACTGCGGCGAGACTCCGGCGCGACGTGCCGTCTCGCTCAACTTCTCGCCCCGCTCGTGACGGAGACCTCTGAGACACTCACCGAGCGCGTGCCGCCACAGCGGCTCGCGAGCCGGAGACGGCTTGGGGTTGGTCCGATCGATCGCTGGACGTAGCTGCGAGACAGAAGAGGCCATGCCTCACCTTAGGTAGATGGCGCGTTCGAGTTGGGGCGGATCCGCGCAGAGCAGAACCGTCCCCTCTCCTCCGCTCCGTCTCACTGATCTTCAACTCGTGATGTTCGGTGATCATGTGATATGCCGGGCTTCGACGGTATCCCCAGTTCATGCGGTATGCGCAAGGCGGCGGGCTGACCGCCGCGCTACGAATCAAGCGTGAACAGGTACGGCTGCGCGCGGCCGAACTGTTCGCCCACGGCTACACCGACACCGAGGTCGCCAGGGAACTGCGGGTCACGCGCGTGTCGGCCAATCGCTGGCATCGCGCCTGGTCATGGCGGGGCATCAGGGTGCTGTCCGCCAAGGGCCCGGCCTCGCTGCCGCGGCTGAGCGAGACGCAGTTCGCCCGGCTGCAGGCCGCGCTGCGGCAGGGGTCGGCCGCGCACGGCTGGGACGACCAGCGCTGGACGCCGGCCCGGGTCAAAACGGTGATCGGCCGGATGTTCCACCTGTCCTACTCGCTGCCCGGAGTGTGGAAGCTGCTCAAGCGCCACGGCTGGTCGTGCCAGGTGCCGGCGCGCCGGGCGAGCGAGCGCGACGAGGACGCCATCGTGACCTGGAAGGAACAGGTGTGGCCGCTCGTGGAACCACCGCGGCGGACCTGGATGCCTGGGTCTGCTTCGAAGACGAGTGCGGGCGGACGCTGAGACCGCCGGCGGCTCGCACCTGGGGCGTGCGTGGTGTAACCCCGGTGGTGTGCGTGCCGGGCCGCCGCGACGGCAGGGTCTCGGCCGCCGCCCTGGCCTGCTACCGGCCCGGACGGCGGCCCCGGCTGATCTACCGGGTGCACCTGTATCGGCGGCGCGCCGATGAGGTGGCGAGCTTCACCTGGCGCGACTACCGCGACTTGATCGTCATGGCGCATCTGCAGCTCGGCGCACCGATCGTGGTCATCTGGGACAATCTCAACCGGCACACCTGCGCCCCGACGCGGCAGTTCAACGCCGCCTGGCTGCGCGTCTCTCAGCTGCCGCCGTATGCTCCCAACCTCAACCTGGTTGAAGGGCATCTGGTCGCTGATGAACCGCGGCGGGCTGACCAACCTCGCCGCCGTGGGCCTGGACCACCTGGTGCGCGTGATGAAACGCGAGCTGAAGAAGATCCAGTACCGGCCACATCTGATCGACGGTTGCCTGACCGGGACCGGCCTGGCCCTCAAGCCACTGTAACTTCACGAATTAAAGATCAGTGACTGTCCACGATGCCCGCGCTGGGCAGTGGGTGCCGGCCCTGCCGGACACGCTCCCGTTCCCGCAGTATGGTCAGGATCTGCTCCCAGCGACCCTCGATCCGCCACAGGCGCCAGTAGTGGTAAACCGTCTGCCAGGGCGGCAGGTCGTGGGGTAGCAGCCGCCAGGCACACCCGGCCCGCAGCCAGTAGGCCAGGGCGTTGACGATCTCACGCCGTTCATGCACCGCCGGGCGCCCGCCCGACTTGGCCGGCGGAACCAGCGGAGCAAGGGCCTGCCATTCGGTATCGGACAGATCCGTCGGATACGCGGCGCGCTTCCTCGGCATCGGTGGCCTCCCGTACCTCAAAACGGGTCGCTACACCATTACCATGCCCTTTCATGGACTTTTCAGACACCCTCTAGTCACCCGGCTCCGTGAGCACTACATCACGTCGTGACCTTTAGCCCTTAGTCGGCTACGCTAGGTCACTCGACTTAAGCGATGAGGGAGTAGGAATGTCGGAGCCAGCAGTCAACGTTGACCTAATTCCCGTCGAGAGCCAAACAAGAACTATACAGACCTGCTTTCAACAGTGTCTCTACGAGGTCCCGAATTTTCAGCGTCCGTACAGCTGGTCTACAGACCAGCTAGAAGATTTTTGGGATGATGTCGTTCTAGCACGAGGCGATTTCTTCTTCGGTTCTACTGTAACGTGGGTAAGCCAAAAGAGAGACTTGTTCAACGATACATATTCGATCATCGATGGTCAGCAGCGCCTTACGACGAGCACGATCATCCTTTCGGTGATTCGCGATGCACTTCTGGATGTCAGTAAAAAGAATAAGGAGATAGAAAGCGTATTTCGATCTGCAAAGAGCCAGGCGGACGCCACGCAAAAGTACATCATTGTTACCGACGATGATGGTGTCCCGCATCGGGTCTTGATTCGCCCAGAGGATATGTTCTACGAACATATTCAGAACCCGAGCGCGATTCCCTCCGGCGTCAAATGGAATGGCAGTGCGCAGCGCATCGGAGAGGCAAGGAAATTCTTCGAAGGTAGAATAATCAACGACCTTAATGGCCGATCTGCCAAGGATCAGGTTGACCGACTCAAGGCGATTAGGGCGAATGTCCTAAAGGCTCGGGTAATCCAGGTGGAACTAGCTTCAGAGGAAGATGGGTTCCTAATCTTCGAAACCCTCAATACCCGAGGAGCCGATCTCCTGCTCTCCGACCTGGTGAAGAACTTGCTAATTCGGGGCGGCGCTAGGGATGTTCCTGACCGAAAGGCGATTGCTACGCGCTGGGAGAGCATCGTCGATAGAGTGCAAGATGGTCGTATCAGTAATGATGTTGTCGACCGGTTTATCTGGCAGTCCTGGAACTCTCGCCGCGACGCAGCCACAGAGCCGGAGCTATTCAAGAAGATTAGCAGTCTGGTGGGATCAGATTCCACGAAACATCTGTCTTATTTGCAAGAGCTCGAAGTAGATTCTTCGACATATGCATGGCTTGAACAGGAACATGTCCAGGTTCAGCTGGATAAGCACGGAGGTCACCGCAACGCTCTCGCTGTTCCGGAGGTTGTTGATAGCATTCGCGCACTGGCAATCTTCAACGTCTCGGTGGCAAACTCAGCCGTGCTTGCCACCGCCCGAAAATACCAAGAAACGAATCTCCTAAGCCGATCCCAGCTTATCGAAGTTATGCGCCTCCTGGAGAACTTTCACTTCCAGTTCACGGCCCTGACAAATAGCGGGTCAACTGGCGGAACGCGCGGGCGCTATAACAGATTCGCGGTTCTCCTCGAGAAGGCCGAAAGCAAGGATAAAGTCGCGGCCGCGATCAGGGATTTGAGGGTGAAACTGCGATCAAGTCTCTCCAGCCACAGTCTGGCCACCAAGGCGTTTCAAGAAATCTTCTATGCGCCCTCCCTGCGACTGAACCAGGCGCAGAAGTTGCGATCACGCAAGATCTTTGTAGCGTACGTTCTTATGACTTTTGCTAAGTGGCACAAGTTGCTGCCGGCTGGACAGAATCTTGAGACGTGGTCGATTGAACACATAAAGCCGCAGTCATTGGGCGGGGACGACAAGAAGAATCCCGTCTATTCAATCGGAAATCTCACGCTACTAACACACGCGCTAAATAACGAACTCGGAAACGCCAAGCTGCCCATCAAGTTGGCCGCTCTTCGTAGCGGAAGCGCGTATTTTGACCCGGAGCTTGAGTCGTGGTCGGCTAATGTAGCCGAGTTCCCATCGGACGATCAGATAGCGTCTCGCGGTGCCCGGTTGGGCAAAGAAGCGCTGAATAAGGTGTGGAACGTTTAATGCCTCTATAACTGGTGTGACCGGTCGAGAAAAGATTCCCTGACCGGTTTCTCGCTTGTAGAGGTCAGGCAGCAGACTACCAGCGGACCCTGAGGACGACGTTATCGTCTTCGGCCTGCCAAGAGTGGTCAATCCCTGGCCCCACACGACGTAGTCCCCCTGCTTTCCAGGGCGGTACTCCCTGTCGTGAGGTGACCAGAGACCAACAGCGTCCCGAAGCCAGGCGCAGCACCGCCCCATCTGCCATATACGGCGACCGACTAGGGTCCGAGCACCTTGCAGCTGAGGTTGAAGGGCTGAAGTTACCTCGCTGAGAGCGTGATGATCGCTCCATAGCGGTCATACCGGAGGCATGAGGTACCCCGAAGGCGGCGGGCTGACCGCCGCCGCACGCGCCAGACGAGAACAGCTGCGTTTCGAGGCCGCTGACCTGTTCG
Organism: Streptosporangium sp. NPDC048886; assembly: GCF_055586905.1. Lineage (NCBI taxonomy): Bacteria > Bacillati > Actinomycetota > Actinomycetes > Streptosporangiales > Streptosporangiaceae > Streptosporangium > Streptosporangium sp. NPDC048886. The sequence continues at coordinate 1,346 of NZ_JBVJHH010000017.1, read as the reverse complement.
CCCAGGGAGTTGCGGCACCGGAGGTGGCCCGCCGGTTCAGGGTGAGCCGGATGTCGGCCAACCGCTGGTACCGGGCCTGGCAGGCCGGCGGCACCACGGCGCTGGCCTCCAAGGGCCCCGGCGGGGAGAAGTGCCGCCTGGACGAGGCCCGGCTGAAGCGGTTGGAAGCCGAGCTGGAGCGCGGCCCGGCCGCGCATGGCTACACCGAGGACCAGCGCTGGACCCTGGCCCGGGTGGCGGACCTGACCGCTGCGCTGTTTCGCATCCGCTACACCCCTCGCGGGGTGTCCTATCTGCTGCATCGCCTCGGCTGGACCCCACAGATGCCCGTCCATCGCGCCGCTGAGCGCGACGAGCAGTGGACCATCGGGCAGTGGCCGGCGATAAAAGGACGACGCTCGACCTGGGCGCCTGGCTGTGCTGGGAAGATGAGGCCGGACAGAACCTGAGACCGCCGAAGGCCACCACCTGGGCGCCGCGGGGCAGGACCCCGGTGATGCGCGTGACCGGCAAGGGCTACGGCCGGGTGTGCCTGGCTGGGCTGGTGTGCGCCAAGCCCGGCCGGCGCACCCGGCTGATGTATCGGATGCTGATCCGGCGCGGGCGACCCGGGGAGGTCAAGGGTTTTAATCCCCGGCGGTTCGCAGCTCTGTTGGATGCCGCGCACGCCCAGCTCGGCGGGGCGATCGTGCTGGTGTGGGACAACGACCGCCGCCACCTGTCGGCCGCGATGCGCGCGTTGATCGATGCCCGCCCGTGGCTGACGGTCTTCCAGTTGCCCGCTTATGCGCCGGAGCTGAACCCGGCCGAGGGCGTGTGGTCGGCGCTCAAGCGCGCTTTGGCCAACCTCGCGCCTCGCGACATCGACGAACTCGCCGGAGTCGTCGCCACCAAGCTCAAACGAATGCAGTACCGATCCGGCCTGTTGGACGGCTTCATTGCTCAGACCGGCTTCATCCTCAAACCGCTGTAACTCCAGCCCTTCAACCTCAGAGGCCCGATCACCTCGGGGTGGAGTTCCCCGCCGGAGGCAAGAAGGAGCGTCATGCAGGAACAGCCGACGCTTTCGGCGGCCATCATAGCTAGCCCATTCTTGCTCCTGGGCGTGTGTCTCACCGCTGTAGGGCGCTGCCCGTCGTCCTGCCTCTGGCGCGGCAGGCGGCGGCGCGGCCGGGACCGGCCGAAGAGCCGCACGCCCGGCCGCGACCGCCGCCCTCAGCGCCGCCGTCGCCCGCAGGGCGGCGGCTTGAAGCAAGGCCGCGTAGTTAAGGGTTCGGGGGCTGAGTCAAGGGATCTGCGGGTGTGCCGTTCAGGGCAGACACAGCAACGGGACCTCTGATAAATCA
>NZ_JBVJHH010000016.1:0-201395 GCF_055586905.1 Streptosporangium sp. NPDC048886 | reverse complement strand
GGGCCTGCAGCGCAGCGACGCCGCGGTCATCGGGCACGGCGTGGAGTCCGGCGTCATCAAGCGCCTGCCCTCGGGTGAATACATCGAGGTCCACGTCCCGCCGAACGAGGCCATCGAGGCGCACGTCCGGGGCAAGTCGGCGATCCCGACGATCACCGGTACCGACGTCGACGTCGACGGCATCCCGCCCAAGGGGATGCGCGGCCCGCTCGGCAAGCTCCGCGCCAAGATGAGCAAGGCCTACGGCGGCGAGAAGATCCCGCTCGACGGTGACCACGGTCACGACGAGCACGCGGCCATCGGCGCGGGCGAGGAAGACAAGTCCCTCACCCGCCACTGATCCGCCACGCACAGGGCCCGGACACCTCGGTGTCCGGGCCCTGTCGGCTTTCCCGGGACGGTCCCCGGCGCCGCACGGAATGGTCTCCCGATGCCTCCGGGACGGTCCCCGGCGGCCCCGAGACGGCCCCTGAGGCGCTCCTACGTCCCAGCCCCCAGGGGAGCCCACGTCCCGCCGGGCGGGCCGTACGGCCTCCTCAGAGGCTTCCACGCCCACCGCGCCCGCCGCCCGCCCCGGTCACCCGGCCGAGCCATGCCCCTCCGGGCCCCACCGGCACGGCCCCGGGCCCTCCAGGGACCGCCCTGGAGGCCTCTCACGGCTCCTCACGCGCACGTGTCCCTTCTCCCCGGTTCAAGGCCGTACGGCGCCCCCAGGGGCCCGCGCAGGCGCGGTCAGCGGGCCTCGGTGGTGAAGTGCTTGACGCTGCTCCACTTGAGCCACTGCTTCCAGTTCTCCTGCCAGTGCCCCCAGCCGTTGGTGGGCTCCAGTTCCCGGGGCGAGCCGGTGATGATGATCGGGTCGCCGATCAGGGTGTTGTCGATGAACCACTTGGCGTTCGCCGGACTGACGTTGACACAGCCGTGGCTGACGTTGGAGTAGCCCTGCGAGCCCACCGACCACGGGGCGCTGTGGACGTATTCGCCGCTGTTGGAGATGCGGACGGTGTTGTAGACCGTCATCTGGTAGTAGCCCGCCTGGCCGGGCCCGATCCCGGGCGAGGTCATGACGGTGACGGGCTCGCGGGACATGGCCAGGTGGATGCCGCTGGTCGTGTAGTACTTCCAGGTCCCGCCCTGGCCCGCGCTCATCGGCATCTCGCGGACCTTCCTGCCGTCGCGCCTGACGGTCAGGTGGTGGGTGTCGGTGCTCCCCCGGGTGATCTGGGAACGGCCGATCTTGAATTCGATGCGCTGGTTCCGCGCGCCGTACAGGCCCTCGCCGCCGCGCACGCCGGCCAGGCGGGCCTCGACCCGGACCTTGGTGTGGGCCGGCCAGAACTCCTTGGGGCGGAAGTGCACCGTCTTGTCGTCGAACCAGTGCCACGCCCCGAAGACCGGTTTGGAGGTGTGGACCAGCAGGTTGCGCTCCACCGAGACGCGGTCGGTGATGGGCTGGTCGAAAGTGATCATCACCGGCATGCCGACGCCGACGGTGAGACCTGTCATGTCCTCGTTGGGGACGAAGGTCTCGATGGCGAAGGTCTTGTCGGCCTTGACGGTGGAGAAGGAGGTGGTGGTCTGGGTGACCTTGCCGGCCGGGTTCACCGCGGTGGCGCTGACCTGGTAGGAGGTGCCGGGGGCCGCGGTGCCCCGGCTGCGCCACTGGGTGCCGTCGGCGCTCAGCGTGCCCGGCAGGAGGCCGCCGCGGCCCTTCACGGTCACCTTCTTCAGGGTCCCCCCGCGGGCGGCCACCAGGACGGTGGTGTCGGTCGGCACCCTGCCGGTCTTGTCGATGGGCAGCACGGTGACGGTGGCGTCGGCGTGGCTCGCGGGGCTCGGCCCGCCCCGTACGTCGGTGCCGGTGCCGGCCGAGCATGAGGCCACCAGCACCAAGGCCAGCAGCCCGGCCCCCTGGCTCGAACCGCGGATCGCCTGCCTCACGTGAATTCCCCCGTCCCGGACTGATCGACTGATTCTGTTATTACCCGGAGTAAGCGGAGCACCACGTACGGCATGCCTCATGAACAGCCAACAAACACAAAAAAGCGGGCCACGGAAATCTTCCGTGGCCCGCTTCTCAGCGGAGATCGGCCGGGATCAGTGCGAGAAGTGACCCCGGTAGTACTCGAAGACGAAACCGATCATGCTCATGATGATCGCGAAGACGCCGATGATGAACAGCCACCAGCCGATGACCAGCCCGACCGCGGCGAGCGAGACGGCCAGACAGACGAACAGCGGCCACCAGCTGTGCGGGCTGAAGAAGCCGAGCTCCCCAGCGCCGTCGCTGATCTCGGCCTGCTTGTTGTCCTCCGGCTGGTCGCCGATGCGGCGGGCCGTGTACATCAGGTAGTAGCCGATCATGAAGGCGAAGCCCACCGAGATGGCCATCGCCGTCGTGCCGACCGGCTCCCTCGACCAGAACCAGTAGACGACGTCCACTGCGGCGAAGAAGATCCCGCAGAGGATGAACAACCAACCCTGGACTTTCATCGGGTCTCCTCCTGCTGCTCACGCGGGGCCGAGGCGTAGGGGTATCTGAGGTCGAACGCCGGGCGCTCGGAGCGGATGCGCGGCAGCGAGGTGAAGTTGTGCCGCGGCGGCGGGCAGGAGGTCGCCCACTCCAGGGAGTTGCCGAAGCCCCACGGGTCGTTCACGGTGACCTTCGGCGCGGTCTTGTGGGTCTTCCACACGTTGTAGAGGAACGGCAGCGTGGAGGCGCCCAGCAGGAAGGCGCCGACCGAGGAGACCATGTTCAGGTCGGTGAAGCCGTCGATCGGGCTGTAGTCGGCGTAGCGGCGCGGGAAGCCCTGCGCGCCGAGCCAGTGCTGGACCAGGAAGGTGGTGTGGAAGCCGATGAACAGCGTCCAGAAGTGCACCTTGCCCAGGGTGTCGTTGAGCAGCTTGCCGGTGAACTTGGGCCACCAGAAGTAGAAGCCGGCGAACATCGCGAACACCACGGTGCCGAAGACGACGTAGTGGAAGTGGGCCACGACGAAGTAGGAGTCGGCGACCTGGAAGTCCAGCGGCGGCGAGGCGAGGATGACACCGGTCAGGCCGCCGAACAGGAAGGTGACCAGGAAGCCGATCGAGAACAGCATCGGCGACTCGAAGGACAGGTGTCCCCGCCACATCGTGCCGATCCAGTTGAAGAACTTCACTCCGGTCGGGACCGCGATGAGGAAGGTCATGAACGAGAAGAACGGCAGCAGCACCTGTCCGGTCGGGAACATGTGGTGCGCCCAGACCGTGATCGACAGACCCGCGATGGCGATGGTCGCGCCGACGAGGCTGATGTAGCCGAACAGCGGCTTGCGGCTGAAGACCGGCAGGATCTCGGTCACGATGCCGAAGAACGGCAGCGCGATGATGTAGACCTCGGGGTGGCCGAAGAACCAGAACAGGTGCTGCCAGAGCAGCGCGCCGCCGGTGGCCGAGTCGAAGATGTGGGTGCCGAGCTTGCGGTCGGCCTCCAGGGCCAGCAGCGCGGCGGCCAGCACGGGGAAGGCCATCAGCACCAGGATCGAGGTGAGCAGCACGTTCCAGGTGAACATCGGCATCCGGAACATGGTCATGCCGGGGGCGCGCATGCAGACGATCGTGGTGATGAAGTTGACCGAGCCGAGGATCGTGCCCAGACCGCTGATGGTCAGGCCGACGATCCACAGGTCACCGCCGACGCCCGGCGAGCTGATCGCGTTCGACAGCGGGGTGTAGGCGAACCAGCCGAAGCTGGCCGCGCCGCCCGGGGTGATGAACCCCGACAGGGCGATGGTGCTGCCGAAGGTGAACAGCCAGTAGCTGACCATGTTCAGGCGCGGGAACGCCACGTCGGGGGCGCCGATCTGCAGCGGCATGAGCTCGTTGGCGAAGCCGGCGAACAGCGGCGTCGCGAACATCAGCAGCATGACCGTGCCGTGCATGGTGAACAGCTGGTTGAACTGCTCGTTGCTGGTGATCTGCAGGCCCGGCTGCGCCAGCTCCGCTCGCATGATCAGCGCCATGACGCCGCCGATCAGGAAGAACACGAACGAAGTGATCAGGTAGAGGTGCCCGATGATCTTGTGATCGGTGGACGACGCCCACTTGGTGATGATCGATCCCTTGCGGGTCGTCACCGGCGCGAGGGCGATGGGCTCGTTAAGTGCGGTCACTGGGCACCCGCCTGGCTAGCGATGTACTGGTCGAACTCGGCCTGCGGGACGAGCTTCACGTTGAAGAGCATCCGGCTGTGGTCGACGCCGCAGAGCTCGGCGCACCGGCCGGCGTAGACGGCCGGCTTGTCCAGCGTGTCGACCTCGAACTTGTTCTCCACCCCGGGGATCACGTCCCGCTTGAAGTGGAAGGCCGGCACCCAGAAGGAGTGGATGACGTCCGGCGAGACGAGGTCGAACTCCACCTTCTGGTTGACCGGGAGCATCAGCTGCGGCCCCTGGGTGTAGTCGCCCACGGGCTTGCCGACGACTTCGACCTTCTTGCCGTTGTATTCGGTCGTGAAGCGCCAGCTCCACTGGAAGCCCTCGACCTTGACCTTCACCGGCGCCTGGCCGGACACGATGTTGATGTAGTTCTGGTCGCGCGCGGTGAAGAAGAAGAACACGCCGACCATGATGATCGGCACCACCGTGTAGAGGATCTCGATGGGGAGGTTGTAGCGCACCTGCGGCGGCAGCTCATCCTTCGAGTGCTTCTTCTTGCGGTGGAAGGCAACGGACCACAGGATCAGGCCCCACACGACCACACCGGTGGCGAGAGCGGCGATCCAGGATCCGTTCCACAGATTCTGGACGGTCTCGGCCTGCTTGGTGACGCCACCGGGCAAGCCGCCACGGGACCAGTCTTCGGCACTACACGCCGTCGCGGACACCAACACCAGCGCCAGAGCGGCAGCGCGTGGCACCCGGCGGCGGGCCAACGGACGCCGTGCAGAACGGCGGGTCGGACTCACGGATCGCCTACCCCACAGATGAAGCCCAGGAGTCACTCCTGGGCGGTCGTTTATTCATGTTCACAACTTGTAGTTCACAGCTTTACGCTGGGGGACACATTAGCGCGGACCACCCCCGCCCTCCCGCGCAGCCCCCGATTGCGCCGCGCTTGATGCGACGATTGAGGCGTGGCGTACTTCGACGCGGCCTCCACCGAGCCGCTGCACCCTCAGGCACGCGAGGCCCTGATCGCGGCGCTCGACGTCGGCTGGGCCGATCCGGCGAGACTGTACGGTCCCGCCCGCCGGGCAAGGATGTTACTGGAACAGGCGCGCACCGAGGTCGCCGAAGCGCTCGGTGCCCGGCCCGACGAGGTCTCCTTCACCACCTCCGGGACCCAGGCGGTGCACCTGGGCGTGCTCGGCACCCTGCACGGACGGCGCCGCGCCGGGCGCCGCCTGGTGACCTCGGCGGTGGAGCACTCCAGCGTGCTGCACGCCGCCGGCGTCCACGAACGCGACGGCGGCTCGGTCGAGACGGTCGGCGTCGGCCGCACCGGCACGGTGGACCTGACGGCCTTCGGCGAGGCGGTGCGCGCCGACGGCACGGCCCTGGCCTGCCTGCAGAGCGCCAACCACGAGGTCGGCACGGTCCAGCCGGTCGCCGCGGCGGCGGCCCTGTGCGCCGAGGCCGGCGTGCCGCTGCTGGTGGACGCGGCGCAGTCCGTGGGCCGGATGCCGCCGCCGCGGGGCTGGTCGGTGCTGACGGCCAGCGCGCACAAGTGGGGCGGCCCCGCGGGGGTCGGCGTGCTGGTGGTCCGCAAGGGCACCCGGTGGCGCAGCCCGCTCCCCGAGGACGAGCGGGAGCGCCGCCGGGTCCCCGGCTTCGAGAACGTGCCGGCGATCGTCGCGGCGGCCGCCGCGCTGCGCGCGATGGCGGCCGAGTCGGCGCAGGAGTCGGCCCGGCTCTCGGCGCTCGTGGACCGGATCAGGACCGAGGTGCCCCGGCTCGTCCCCGACGTCGAGGTCATCGGCGATCCCGTCGCACGAGCCCCGCATATTGTCACCTTTTCGTGTCTTTACGTAGAAGGTGAGGCATTGTTGACAGAACTAGATAAGGCAGGATTCGCCATATCGTCCGGTAGTTCCTGCACGGCGAGTACGCTTCGTCCATCACACGTTTTGGAGGCCATGGGCGTGCTTACCCACGGGAACGTCCGGGTATCGCTGCCTCAGGGCGCATCCGCGGCGGACGTCGACCGCTTCCTCGCCGTCCTGCCGGACATGGTGAAGAGGATCCGCGAGGAGGCGGGCGTAAGGTCGTGATCGACATTCGGGGAGTGAAGGTTTCATGACGTCCAGGCAGACCGCCACGGAGGGATCCACCCAGCCTCCGGCGCTGACCATCGACGCGCTGGGCAAGAAGTGCCCGATCCCCATCATCATGCTCGCCGAGCAGATCAACCACGTCCCGCGCAACGGGATCGTCTCGGTCCTCGCCGACGACCCCGCGGCCTTCACCGACATCCCGGCCTGGTGCCGGCTGAAGTCCCACCACCACGTGGCCAGCTACGAGCTGCCCGGCGGCGGCTGGGCCATCCACGTGCGGCGCAACTACTGACCCGCCGGGAAACGGGTAGGACCCCCTGAAAGCCCAGCACACGTTTCGGGGGGAACAATGAGCGGAGAGACCGCCAAGGACCTCATGAGCCCGGGGGCCCGCTGCGTAGAGGCGCACGAGACGCTCGACCGCGCCGCGCAGATGATGCGGGAGATGAACGTCGGCGCGCTGCCGGTCTGCGGCAGCGACGACCGGCTCAAGGGGATCATCACCGACCGTGACATCGTGGTCAAGTGCGTGGCCGCGGGCAAGGACCCGTCGAGGGTGACCGCCGGAGAGATGGCCGCGGGCCTGGTCTGGGTGGCCGCGCACGCCACCGTCGGGGAGGTCCTGGCCAAGATGGAGGAGCACCAGATCAGGCGGCTCCCGGTGATCGAGAACAACCGTATCGTCGGGATGATCAGCGAGGCTGATCTGGCCAGACATCTTCCGGACGACCAGCTCGCCGACTTCGTCCATCACATCTACACGGGGGCCTGACCCCGCACCGCCCGGGGCCCGCCCGGCCCCGGGCACTCCGGCCCCGGCGGCACGGACCTCACGAGGGACGAGGCCGCCCAAGGGCGGGAACACGGCCCGCGGGTGGCACGGACCTCACGACGGGCGACGCCGCCCAGGGGCGGGAACACGGCCCGCGGGTGGCACGGACCTCACGACGGGCGACGCCGCCCAGGGGCGGGAACACGGCCCGCGGCGGAGCCCGTGAGCGGCCGGTGGCCGCCCGCCGGCTCCGCCGCGGCGGGGCCGCTCAGGCGTAGTGGCACTTCACGGACCGGGCCACCTCCGCGGCGGCCTCGGCGCCGTAGGCGGCGGCGAAGCGCTCCAGGAAGACCTTCTGCCCCAGTTCGTACTCCTGACCGCCGACGCGCTCCAGGACGTGGGTGGCGGTGAGGTTGCCCACCTGGCCGCAGCGCTCCAGGGACAGACCCCAGGCCAGGGCGGACAGGAAGCCGGAGCGGAAGGCGTCGCCCACGCCGGTGGGGTCGGCCTTGCCGAGCTCGGGAGCCGGGGGGACGTGCAGGGACGGCTCGCCCTTGCGATCGATCACCACGCCCTTGGGACCCAGCGTGGTGACGCGGACGCCGACCCGGTCGAGGATCTCCTCGTCGGACCAGCCGGTCTTCTGCTCGATCAGCCCCTTCTCGTAGTCGTTGCCGAACAGGTAGGCGGCGCCGTCGACCAGCTGGCGGATCTGGTCGCTGGGCATGCGGGCCAGCTGCTGCGAGGGGTCGGCCGCGAACGGGATGCCCCGCTGGCGGGCCTCGTCGGTGTGCCGGAGCATCGCGTCGGGGTCGTTGGGGCTGACCAGCACCAGGTCCAGGCCGCCGAGCCGCTGGACGATCGGGCCGAGCTCGATCAGCCGGGCCTCGGCCATCGCACCGGTGTAGAACGACGCGATCTGGTTGTGATCCTCGTCGGTGGTGCACAGGAAGCGGGCGGTGTGGTGGAGCTCGGAGACGTATACCGACTCGCAGTCGACGCCGTGCCGCTCCAGCCAGGAACGGTAGTCGGCGAAGTCAGCGCCGACGGCACCGACCAGGACGGGGTCCAGCCCCAGGCAGCCCATGCCGAAGGCGATGTTGGCCGCGCAGCCGCCGCGGCGGATCTGCAGGTCGTCGACGAGGAACGACAGGGAGACCCGGTCGAGCTGGTCGGCGACGAGCTGGTCGCCGAAGCGACCCGGGAAGGTCATCAGGTGGTCGGTCGCGATTGAGCCGGTGACGGCGATGCGCACGGGATCTTTCTCCTCGTTGTCAGCATCTAAGGGAAGGGGTGAGCATTGAAACCCCGCAAGAATACGCGACCCCGCACACGCGCGACGGCCCCTATGGGACCCCGTAGACGCGCGAAAGCCCCGCAAGGTGATGGATATCTCACCTCCGCGGGGCCGGCGCGCGGCTCTTGCGCCTAGTTGAACGAGTCGCCGCAGGCACAGGAGCCCGTGGCGTTCGGGTTGTCGATCGTGAAGCCCTGCTTCTCGATCGTGTCGACGAAGTCGACCGTGGCGCCCACCAGATAGGGGGCGCTCATCCGGTCGGTGACCACGCTGACACCGTTGAAGTCCGTGACGATATCGCCGTCCATCGAACGATCGTCGAAGAAGAGCTGGTATCGGAGGCCCGAACAGCCGCCGGGCTGCACGGCCACGCGCAGCTGGAGACCTTCCTCGCCCTGCTGCTCCAGCAGGCTCTTGACCTTGGCGGCGGCCGCGTCACTAAGGATCAGGCCCTGCGCCGTGGTCTCACTGCTCTCAACCGACATGTGGTGACTCCCGCGTCTGCGTCAACCGCCCGATCGGAACGGCTGTCTGTTTCTGACGTCCTTCTTAGACGCTACCAACACCCACTGGCAGCTACACATTCCTCCGTCCGGAACTACCCCCTCACCCCGGAATAAAGCCCCCTCCGACGTGTGTCATCATTAGTCGTCAGTTCGACGATAAGGGGGTGTGGCCGTGACGACCACCGAGACCGGGCTTCCGCTCTTCGTCCTCGGCCGGGGGACCGATCCGCACAGTGAACGCGGTGTCGACTGTCCCGGCGAGTTGCCGTCGGCCTCCGATCCGGCGCTCGTGGAGCGCGCCAGGCGGGCTAAGGCCGCCCTCGGCGACCGGGTCTTCGTGCTGGGCCACCACTACCAGCGTGACGAGGTCATCCAGTTCGCCGACGTGACCGGCGACTCCTTCAAGCTCGCCCGGGAGGCGGCGGCCCGGCCGGACGCCGAGTACATCGTCTTCTGCGGCGTGCACTTCATGGCCGAGTCGGCCGACATCCTCACCGGCGACTCGCAGAAAGTCGTGCTGCCCGACCTCGCGGCCGGGTGCTCGATGGCCGACATGGCCACCTTCGACCAGGTCGAGGAGTGCTGGGAGGCGCTGGAGGACGCCGGGATCGCCGGTGTCACCGTCCCGGTCACCTACATGAACTCCAGCGCCGACATCAAGGCGTTCTGCGGGCGCAACGGCGGCGCCGTGTGCACCTCCTCCAACGCCAGGCGTGCCCTCGACTGGGCCTTCTCCCGCGGCGAGAAGGTGCTCTTCCTGCCCGACCAGCACCTGGGGCGCAACACCGCGGTGCTGGAGATGGGCCTGTCCCTGGAGGACTGCGTCGTCTACAACCCGCACCGGCCCAACGGCGGGCTGACCGCCCAGCAGCTCGCCGACGCCAAGATGATCCTGTGGAAGGGTCACTGCTCGGTGCACGGCCGCTTCACCGCCGGGTGCGTGGACGACGTCCGCGAGCGGATCCCCGGCGTCAACGTGCTGGTGCACCCCGAGTGCCGGCACGAGGTGGTCACCAAGGCCGACCACGTCGGCTCGACCGAATACATCATCAAGAAGCTCGAAGAGGCTCCGGCGGGGTCGTCGTGGGCGGTGGGCACCGAACTGAACCTGGTCAAGCGGCTCGGGCAGATGTTCCCCGACAAGAACGTGACGTTCCTGGACCGGACCGTCTGCTACTGCTCGACGATGAACCGGATCGACCTGCCGCACCTGGTGTGGGCGCTGGAGTCGCTGGCGGCCGGCCAGGTCGTCAACCAGATCACCGTGGACGAGGACACCACCCACTGGGCCAAGGTGGCCCTGGACCGGATGCTGGCCCTCCCCTGACCCCGACCGGTCTCCGAGACGGGCCCCGGCGCGCTGCGAGCGCCGGGGCCCGTCTTGCTCGCCGGGGCTATTGCAGCTCGTAGACCACCCGGACACGGACCGAGACGGTCTGCTGGCCGGGGCTGATGGAGGCCTTTCCGGCCAGCGGGGCGGCGTCGAACCTGATCGGCGACGGCGGCGTGCCGCCCTCCTCACTGATCGACACGACGCGGCCCAGCTTGTCGCCTGCCAGCATGGCGTACTGCTCGGCGCGGGCGTTGGCGTCCTCGAAGGCCGCGTCGCGTGCGGCCTTGAGCGCCTTGCGGGTGTCGGACACTTCGAAGGAGACGCTGCTCAACCGCGCCTCCTCCCCGATCGCGGCCACCGCGTCGATCACCTTGTCGGCGGCCTCGATGTCGCGCACCACGGCCTCGACGCCCTGCGCCGCCCGGTATCCGGAGACCTTGGGATAGGTCTCATACTCGGGGCCGAGAGACAGCTCGTTGGTCTGCAGGTCCTTGGCCGCGATCCCCGCGGCGAGCAGTGCCTCGGTCAGTCTGACGGCGGCCTTGCGCGCGTCGGCGAAGGCCGCGCCCGCGGTGGCGCGGCGCACCTCGACGCCGGCGTTCAGGCGCATGACGTCGGGGGTGGAGGACAGGTTCCCCTCCCCCACGACCGTGATCTGCGACTGGTCGTCGTCTGCCGTCACTTTGACGGAGCCGGAGCCGATGCCGGTGTCGGCGGACGCGGTCCCGCCGAACATTCCCATGGTGACGAGTGCGGCCATGGCCACGGTGTGAGACATCTTGATCATAGATTCATGGCATCACGAGGTGAGGACCGCGACGAGGAGCCGCCGGTGTGCCCTGTCATATCTTGAACTTCAGATCACGGCGCGCTCCAGCCACCAGCCGAGCAGCCCGGTGTCGCCCTCGACGCCGTAGTCCTGGGGGCTGCGCCGCCCCCACACGACCTGCAGCAGGTCCGCCGCGGTGGCGGCGCGGACGGTCACGGTCCCCGGCTGGAGGGAGCGCGCGTGATGGAAGCGGTCGGGATCGACGGTGACCACCCATCCGGCGCCGGTGTCGGCCTGCAGGGAGATCGTCTCGCCCGCGCCCCTCAGCTCGGCCACACCCGGGCTCCAGCGCACGTACGGCAGGATGTCGAAGAACTCCTCGACCCCGTCGGCGGCCACGTCCTCCTCGACCGAGACCGGCAGGCCCAGCGCGAGCTCGGCGTCCACCCGGTGCACCACGGTCTCGTGGAGCTGGCGCCGCGACCAGAACCGCACGCGCCGGTCGCCGCCCCAGGCCCACATCGGCGCCTGCGGCTCCCGGGACAGCAGCGCCTCGGGCAGGGAGCCGGCCCCCTCCCCCAGCCAGGCGGCGTAGCCGCCGGGGTCGGCGGGCAGGCCCAGCTCCATCTTGTCGCGGTCGTAGCGCCGCTCGGCCAGGTCGCGCACCATCGCGGCGGCCCACCGGTGCACGCCGCCGGTGTGGGCGGTGAGCGCGGCCAGGTCCCAGCCCGGACAGGTGGGCACCGGGGTGGACATGTCACGGTCCCGCAGGACCTCCGCCATCCGGGTGATCTCCCGGCCGGTGGCCTCGGCGTGCTCGGCGTGGGTCCAGTCCCTCAACTCAGTCCTCCCGCGTGAAGCGCATGAACTGCTTGTCATACTCCTTGGCGTTGGTGCTGGTGGCCAGCACCCGCTTCACCTTCCCCTGAAAGTCGATCACTACCGCCTCGTAGCCGGCGCCCTTGCGCCGCCAGCCGGCGATGTGCCGGTCGTCGTACCAGCCGATGAGCCGCTTGGTCGCGAACGGGATCCTGACCTGGGCCTCGGCGTCGGCGGCGGTGGACCAGACGCAGATCTCCTTCTTGGTCTCCTTGCAGTACGTCATGAGGAGCGTGCCCGAGGGGGAGATGTCGTCGCCCTCCACGGTGATCGGGGTGCCGACGTCCAGCAGGGTCTGCAGCACGGTGCCCTGCAGGTCGTAGAAGCGGATGCGCTGGGTCTTGCCGGTCAGCGCCCAGGTGCCGACCGCCCGGCCGTCTCCTCGCCAGAAGTAGCTCCAGGTGCCCGCGTCCTTCTCCTTCACGCGGACGATCCTGGCCTTCTTCCTGGCGATGTCGATGACCGCGTAGCCGTACTCCTTGCTGGTGTCGCCGACCGCCTCGTACAGCGTCACCAGGCCCTGCCTGCCGTCCGGGGACCACTGCGGCAGGGTCGGGTAGACCGGCGCCTTGGTGATCTTGACCTTGCTCACCGAGCCCGACCGCCGGTCGACGACGGAGACGACGGCGTAGTTGTTCTTGTCGTAGACCTTGTCGGTGGCCAGCGCGTGGGTGCCGGAGGCGTTCACCGTGTACTGGAAGTACTTGTCGTTCTTGGTGAAGCCGGCGGTGCCGGAGGTGCGGACGTAGAGGTTCTTGTCCCAGTCCAGGCTGTAGGAGCTCAGCTTGATCGGGTCGTCGTCGCTCTCGTGGAGCGTGATCGAGCTGCCCGGGAGCTTGACCGTCCTGGTGGCCTGGGGCGGGGCGGAGACCGCCGGGGTGGCGGCGGGGGTGGCGGTGGCGACGGGGTCTCCGGACCGGGAGACGGCCGTCGGCCGGGTGCCGTCCGCCAGGGGGGAGGGCACCGGATCGGGCGTGGTGCCGCCGCGCAGCGTCAGGGTGATCCCCACGGCCGCGACGAGCGTGACCGCGAGCCCCGCGCCGACCGCGATCCAGACGCCGCGCCCGCGCCTGGCCGCGGGGCCCGCCCCCGGGTACGGCGGGGCGCCCGGGGCCGGGTAGGCCGCGGGCCCCCGGCCGGGGCCGCCGTAGGGCGGCGGGGGCGCCTGCTGCGGGTAGCCGGGTCCCCGCTGCCACTGGTGGTCCGGCCCGCCCTGCTGCGGATGGCCCGGACCGGCGGGGTGGGTCTGGGGGTGGCCGCCGGGGCCGGTCTGGTGGGCCTGCCGGTAGCCGTTGGGACCGGTCTGCTGGTGGCCGCCGGGGCCGGTCTGCTGAGGCTGCCGGTAGCCGTTGGGACCGGGGCCCGTCTGCTGCGCGGCGGCGGCCGACCCCTCGGCGAGGATCCCGCGGGGGGCGGTGGGCCCCGGCACGCCCGGCGCGCCGCCGGCGTGGCCGAGCAGCCGCAGCAGCGCCTCCCCCGCCGTGGGCCGCAGGGCGGCGTCCTTGGACAGGCACTGCCCCACCAGCTCACGCAGCGCCGGATCGGCGATCGCCCGCAGGTCGGGCTCCACGTTCATGATCCGGTTGAAGATCGCGGGCAGGCTGTCGGTGCCGAACGGCGGCGCGCCGGTGGCCGCGAAGACCATCGTGCAGCCCCAGGCGAACATGTCGGCGGGCGAGCCGGCGGCCTCCCCCGCGAGCTGCTCGGGGGTCATGTAGGAGGGGGTGCCGATCGCCATCGCGGTCAGCGTGGAGGTCCGGTCGAGCGCCTTGGCGATGCCGAAGTCGATCACCCTGGGGCCGTCGGGGGCGAGCAGCACGTTGGACGGCTTGAAGTCGCGGTGCACGATCCCGGCCTGGTGGATCGCGACGAGCGCGGTCACGGTGCCGATCGCCAGGCGGTGCAGGGCCGAGCCCTCGCGCGGTCCCTCCTGGGCCACGACGGCGTCCAGCGTCAGGCCGTCGATGTACTCGCTGACGATGTAGGGCCGGTGCTGGTCGACACCGGTGTCGATGACCGCGGCGGTGCAGAACGGCGCGACCCGCTGAGCTGTGCTGACCTCGCGGATGAAACGTTCCAGAGCCTCCTCGTCCTGGGCGAGGTCGGCCCGGAGCAGCTTGACCGCGACGCGGGCGCCGGTGGGCGCCACGCCGAGGTACACCGTCCCCTGGCCCCCTTCACCGAGCCGCGCGGTGAGCCGGTACTCCCGCACCTGCTCGGGATCCCCAGGCCGCAAGGACGCGAGGTCCGGCATGACCACACCCTCCCTTTAAGGACTTTTTACGGTCCATTGTGGGGGCAAATGGTCACGATCAGTGCATCAACTCCGGGGCCGGGTCAGCGGGAAGGACAGCACCTGCCGGATCGACCTGCCGGTCAGCAGCATGAGGAGCCGGTCCACGCCGATGCCGAGGCCGCCGGTGGGCGGCATGCCGTACTCCAGCGCGCGCAGGAAGTCCTCGTCCAGCTCCATCGCCTCCGGGTCTCCGGCGGCGGCTGACAGCGACTGCCCGGTCAGGCGGCGGCGCTGCTCCAGCGGGTCGGTCAGCTCGGAGTAGGCGGTGCCGATCTCGACGCCGAAGGCGACCAGGTCCCACCGTTCGGCCAGCCGGGCGTCCCGGCGGTGCGGCCGGGCCAGCGGGGAGACCTCCGAGGGGAAGTCGGTGTAGAAGGCCGGCTCGACGGTCCGCTCCTCCACCAGCCGCTCGTACAGCTCCAGGATCATCGCGCCCCACCCCCACTCCGGGTCGTACGGCACCGCCAGCCGGTCGGCCAGCTTGCGGAGCTCCTGGACGGAGGTGTCCGGGCCCACCTGTTCCCCCGCCGCCTCCGAGAGGGCCTCGTTCACGCAGGCCGTCCGCCACGGCCCGGAGATGTCGATCTCCTGCCCGTGCCTGCGGATCACCGGCGCGCCGAACGCCGCGGTGGCCGCCTCCTGGACGAGCTCGCGGGCGAGCTCCAGCATCGTCCGGTAGTCGGCGTACGCCTGGTACGCCTCCAGCAGCGTGAACTCCGGGTTGTGCTTGTAGGAGACGCCCTCGTTGCGGAAGGCCCGGCCGAGTTCGAAGACCCGCTCCGCCCCTCCCGCGCACAGCCGCTTCAGGTGCAGCTCCGGCGCGATCCGCAGGTAGAGGCGCATGTCGTAGGCGTTCATGTGGGTGGTGAAGGGCCGGGCGCAGGCACCGCCGCGGACCGGCTGCAGGATCGGCGTCTCGACCTCCAGGAAGCCGCGCCGGATCAGGGCGGCGCGCAGGCCGTTCAGGACGGCGCCCCGGATCCGCAGCGTCTCGCGCGCCTCGGGGTCGGCCACCAGGTCGAGGTGGCGCTTCCGGGCCCGCGCCTCGGGGCCGGCCGGGCCGCGGTGCCGGCCGGGCGGCGGGCGCAGGCACTTGGCGGTCATCGTCCACCCGTCGGCGAGCACCGACAGCTCCCCGGTCCTGCTCGTGACGACCTCGCCGGTGCAGGCGACATGGTCGCCCAGGTCCACGGCGCGGCGCCAGCGGTCCAGGCCGGCGGCTCGGGTGATCATGAGTTGGAGGGTGCCGCTCCAGTCGGCGACCGTGGCGAACAGCAGCCCGCCGTGGTCGCGGACCAGCGTCACCCGCCCGGCCACCGCGGCCCGCTCCCCGGTCCGCGCGTCGGCGGCCAGAGCGGGGTGGGCCCGGCGCAGCTCGGCGGCGGTGTGGGTGCGCGGGTGGCCCACCGGGTACGGCTCGCCGCCCTCGGCCCGGAGCCGCTCCAGTTTGGCCAGGCGGACCCTGACCTGCTCCGGTACGGCGGGGCCCCGCCGGCGGCCGCCGCCCGTCCCCGGCGCGCGGACCGCGGGGGGCGCCGCCGGCTTCTCCGCCACCGGGCGGGCGGGATGCTCCCCGCGCCGCAGCAGGGTGGGCAGGCTGGGCCCGTGCCCCAGGAAGCCTTCGGCGATCGCCGAGGCCAGACCCACCTTGGGCAGGTCGCGGCCGTCCTCGTAGGCGAGGTAGCGCGGCACCCAGTCGGGCCGGTACTTCACGTTCGACCGGTACAGCGACTCCAGCTGCCACCACCGGGAGAAGAACAACAGCATCCCCCGCCAGGCCCGCAGCACCGGACCGGCGCCGATCCGCGCCCCCTCCTCGAAGGCGGCGCGGAAGACCGCGAAGTTCAGCGAGATGTGCTCCACCCCGATCGCGGGCGCCTGCCTGACCAGGCCGGAGACCATGAACTCCATCAGACCGTTGTCGGCCTCGCGGTCGCGGCGCATGAGGTCCAGGGACAGACCGCGCTCACCCCAGGGCACGAAGGACAGCAGCGCGGCGTGGCCGCCGTCCGGCCCGAGGGCCTCCACCAGCACGCACCTGCCGTCCGCCGGGTCTCCCAGACGGCCCAGCGCCATGGAGAAGCCGCGTTCGGCCTCGGTGTCCCGCCACGCCTCGGCCCGGTCGATGATCCGGCGCATCTCCTCCGGGCTCAGCTCCTCGTGCCGGCGGACGCGCAGCGTGTATCCGGCCCGCTCGACCCGGTTGACCGCCTGCCGCACCCCGCGCATCTCCCGGCCGTCCAGGGTGAAGCCGGCCACCTCGATCACGGCCTCGTCGCCGAGCTGGAGCACCCGCAGTCCGGCCCGGTTGTAGGCCCTGGCGCCCTCCTCGCTGGCGCCGATGGCCGCCGGGGTCCAGCCGTACTCCCCGGCCTGCTCCATCCACGTCCTGATGGCCGGCTCCCACGCCTCCACGTCCCCGATCGGATCGCCTCCGGCCAGGCTGACCCCGGCGACCACGCGGTAGGAGACGGCCGCCTTGCCGCTCGGCGAGAAGATGGCGGTCCGGTCCCTGCGGGTGGCGAAGTATCCCAGCGAGTCCCGCTCTCCCCTGGCGGCCAGCAGGGCGCGCACCGCGGCCTCCTCGGCCGGGGGCAGCTCGGCGCTGGCCTTCTGGGAGCGGAACAGCACCAGGAACGCCGACAGGATCGCGACCGCGGTCAGCAGGCCCACCACGAAGCCGACCCAGGCGGGCGGGTGCCCGACCCGGTCGAGGTCGAGGGTGACCGCGCCGCCCAGCGCCTTCTCCAGCGCCCAGGCGAACCGGCCCGGCGCCGCCAGCGTGCCGGGGAAGAGGGTGACCAGCAGGTAGGCGACGCCGAAGGACACGGCGAACAGGACGGCGAGGGTGAGCAGCGCCTTGCGGAAGGCGCCGCGCTGCACCTTGGCGTAGAACTCGCGGCGCGCGAGGACCAGCACGGCCAGCAGGCCGGTGACGAAGACCAGGTTGACCGTGCCCGTGATCAGCAGCCAGGCGGACCTGAACCCCCGGACGGCGCCGTCCCCGAAGAGGTGGACCAGTGGCAGCAGGAGCACGTCGAGCGCGATGTTCAACGACAGCAGCACCACCAGCAGCCAGTACGCCGCGCGCTTGTGCCGGGCGACGGCCCCGGCGAGGATCGCCAGGAACACCGCGTAGCCGAGGTTCGCCTCGACCGAGAAGATGCTGGTGCTGATCACTTCGGTGGCCGGCCGCAGCAGCCTCCGCAGCGGCCCGACGAGTGCGATGAGCCCCGAGTAGGCCGCCAGCACCGCGAAGAACACGCCCAGCGCCCCGGGCACCGCCGCCGTCCAGCGCCGGTCCTCCAGCCGAGATGCCATCATCACCCCCGAGATGATCGCTACTCAAATCGTATACCCGGCTACGTATCGTGAAATCTGCCGAGCATCCGGACTGCTTCGGCGATCACCTCGGGGCGTTCGAGCTGCACCTGGTGCCCGGTCCCGGGCAGCAGGATCAGCTTGGCGTCGAGGAGGCCGGCCAGCTCCTGGTGGCAGCGGTCCTCCGGGCCGGCGCTGAGGATGACGACGGGGACCTCCGGGAAGGGATGGCTCCGGCGCAGTTCGCCGAGCTCGGCGGCCATGTCCGGATAGGCCAGCCACTCGGCCGCCGCGGCGGCCAGGACCCGGCCCCGGCCGTACACCGCCCGGGCGCGCCCGTCCGCCCCCATGACGAGGCGGTGCGCGGCGGGCAGCACCAGGCAGGCGGCGGCGGTCGCGCCGAACGTGCCGCCGAGGGCGGGCAGCGCGCGCTGCACGGCGCGCACGGCGGCCGCGCGCGCGCCGCTCCGGGGCCCGGGCGCGGGCTCGCAGCTGGGGTCGACCAGCACCAGCCCCGCCACCCGCCCGGGATGGAGCCGGGCGAACGCCTCCGCGTGCGGGCCCGCCGCCGAGTGCCCGACCACCACCGGGCACTCGGCGAGCGCGCCGATCCGCTCCGCCTCCTCGCGCAGCGTGGGCGGGCCGCGGTGGCCGGAGCTGAGCCCCAGGCCCGGCCGGTCGAACCGGATCACCACGTGGTCGCGGCTCAGGTCGGCGGCGACCCCGTCCCAGTGGAACCACGCCCCCGCCATTCCCGCGCAGATCAGCACCGGCGGCGTCCCGGCCCCCTCCAGCAGGACATGCGACTTCGGCGGGGCCGGCGCCGTCCGGTCCCGCCACAGCGCGGCCCCCAGCAGCAGCAGCCAGAGCCCGGTGACCGCGACCTGGAGACGTTGCGCGACCCCCACCGGGGCGCCGGTGGCGATGGCCGCCAGGGTCCACACTGTGGCCACGGCCATGAGCACGGCCAGCACCGCCCCGCCGTACCCGACAAGCGGCCACCTGCGCCGCCGCAGCGCGCTCACCGGCAGCGTCATGAGGCTGAGCACCGCTCCGGCCGAGGCCAGCGCGCTGGTCGCCGTGTGGATCCGGTGGGCCGCCGAGACCCGTCCGGCCGCCTCGGCCGCCGCGCACGAGGGGTCGCTCAGCGCGGCGCAGTCCAGCGGGAACAGGCCGCCGTCCAGGACCGTCATCGCGCCCAGCAGCGCGAGGGCGAGCCAGCCGGCCGTCCCCAGCCGGCCGGGGCGCTCGTCGGGGACCAGGGCCACCGCGGTCAGGCACGCGATCCCGGCGGCCACGTCGGCCGCCCGGACCAGCCACGACCACGGCTGGTCGACCGCCGCCAGCTCGCTGACGTACGCGCCCGTCCCGCCGATCGCGGCGTTGAGGAACTGCGCCGGCAGCCAGGCGCTGTAACACAGGCCCGCGACGGCGAACGCGCAGGCCGCGATCCGGGTCAGCCTCCACCGGGCGCGCATCGCTCTACAGTCCGGGCGCGCCCCAGAGGGGGAACCAGCGGCCGAGGTCGGGCTCGATCGGGAGCTCCCCCTCCAGCGCGGCTCGCGCCTGAAGCTCCAGCGCGTTGTCCCTGTGCTGCCCGGACAGCGGCGCGAACGGGTAGAAGGAGCCCCTCTTGTAGAGGTAGACCAGGGCGAGCTTGCGCGCGTCCTCGTCGGCGAAGGAGACCAGGGAGCAGAGCAGGCAGGGGCCGAAGCCCGCCCCCTCAAGAGAGGAGTTGACCCCGTGCAGGTCGGTGACCAGCTCGCCGAGCTGCTCGGGTGAGCGGCGCACCAGCAGCCAGTCGTAGCCGTAGGTGTCCTTGGACTGCTCCACCGGCGGGGCGCCCCCGGCGGCGAGCAGCCGGGTGACGTCGCGCTCCAGCTCGGTGAAGGCCCCGCCCTCGGCCGGGCGGAAGCAGACCGACCCGGTCCCGGTCGGCGTCAGCCCGGTCGCGGCCTGCAGGGTCACCGCCGCCGACGGCAGCGCGAACAGCGCGTCCAGGTCCGGCTCGGCGGGTTCGGTACGGCCCAGCAGCGCATCCCACCACTTCACCGCTCACACTCCCTGTCCGAGCTGGGCGGAGATCCTGGCGAGCTGTTCCAGGCGCCGTTCCAGCGGCGGGTGGGTCGCCAGCAGCGTGGCCAGTCCGGACCGGCCCGCCAGCGCGGGGGCGAAGAAGAAGGCGTTGAACGGCTCGGCCTCGCGCAGGTCCCTGGTCGGGATGCGGGACATCTCCCCGCTGATCTTGACCAGCGCGCCGGCCAGGACCGAGGGACGCTGGGTGAGCAGCGCGCCGGCGCGGTCGGCGGCCAGCTCGCGGTAGCGCGACAGGGCGCGGGTGAGCAGGAAGCTGACCGCGTACACCAGGATCGAGACCAGCATGACGATCAGGCCGATCGGCAGGCCGCCCCGGTCGTCGCGGCTGCGCCCCAGGCCGCTGTAGAGGGCGAACCTGGTCATGAGCCCGGCGACGATGCCGAGGAAGGAGGCGATGGTCATCACGGCGACGTCGCGGTGGGCGACGTGGGACATCTCGTGGGCGAGGACGCCCTCGATCTCGGCCCGGTCGAGGCGGCGCAGCAGTCCGGTGGTCACGCACACCACGGAGTGCTTCTGGTTGCGGCCGGTGGCGAACGCGTTCGGGACGTCCGAATCGGCGATCGCCACCCGAGGCTTGGGCATGTCGGCCATGGCGCAGAGCCGGTCGACCAGGCCGTGCAGCTCCGGCGCCTGCTGAGGGGTGACCTCACGTCCGTGCATCGCGAACAGCGCGATGCGGTCGGACATGAAGTATTGGACCAGCAGAGTGCCGCCCGCGATGAGCAGCACCGCCACCGTCTGGACGCCCAGCGCGATCAGCACGCTCACGAACAGGACATACAGCAGTCCGAGCAGGAGCATGGTCAGGACCATGCGACTGGTCAGGCCCCGGTCCGGGGCGAACCGGGTGTGTGCCATATGCCCAAACTATCCGGGAATCAGCCCCTCATCGCCGAGCATCTCCCGCACTTCTTCCATGGAAGCGTCGGCCGGAGGCAAAATCAGCTCCGAGGACTCCAGGCTGTCGTCCGGGAGCGCCTTGCCGACGTGGCGGACCTTGTCCAGCAGGTCGTGCAGGCGGGCCCGGAAGGCCTCCTCGTCACCGGCCTCGATCGCCGCCTCCAGCTCACCGTCCAGGGCGTTGAGGACGTCGAGGTCGCCGGGGTCGATCTCGGTCTGGCCCTCGCCCATGATGCGAACGATCACAGCCCCTCCCCCGGCTGGCGGTACTGCTGGGTCTGGGGGGACTGCTGCGGCTGCTGCTGCGGCTGCTGGTGCTGCTGGGGCGGTCCGGACTCGATCGCGCTCTTGGGCGCGGGGCCCTGCCCGAGCTCGGCCTTCATCCGGGCGATCTCCAGCTCCACGTCGTGGCCGCCGCCCATGCGGTCCAGCTCGGCCTGGATGTCGTCGCCGCGCTGCCCGCTGAAGTCGTCGAGGGCGCCGCTGGCCAGCAGCTCGTCGATGGCGCCCGCGCGGGCCTGCATCGAGGCCGTCTTGTCCTCGGCCCGCTGGATCGCCAGGCCGACGTCGCCCATCTCCTCGGAGATGCCGGAGAACGCCTCGTTGATCCGCGTCTGCGCCTCGGCCGCGGTGTAGGTCGCCTTGATCGTCTCCTTGCGGGTGCGGAAGGAGTCGACCTTGGCCTGCAACCGGTGCGAGGCGGTGGTGAGCTTCTCCTCCTCGGCCTGCAGGTTGTCGTGCTGCACGCGGAGGTCGGCGATCTGGGTCTGCAGGCTCGACCGGCGGGTCAGCGCCTCGCGGGCGAGGTCCTCGCGGCCGACTCCGAGCGCCTTGCGGCCCTGCTCCTCAAGCTTGCGCGACTGGGCCTCGATCTGGTTGATCTGCAGCTCCACCCGCTTGCGCGAGGTGGCGACGTCGGCCACTCCCCGGCGCACCTTCTGCAACAACTCCAACTGACGCTGGTAGGAGTAGTCCAGGGTTTCGCGTGGATCCTCCATCTTGTCCAAGGCATTGTTCGCCTTGGACCGGAAGATCATGGAAAGTCTCTTCATCACGCTCATGCGCGTCGGCCCGTCCCCTTCTTCAAATGCGCTTCGGGTCTCCCCAGTGATTCCGGCCCCCCGTGAAAAGCGCCGGAGTCACTTAGGGTTCACCCTACGCATAACGCACGAGGGCGTCACTAAGTTGCAGTCCCGGTAGGCTGACGATGTGTTCCGACGTACCCAGACCACCGCGGACGACTCCCCCGTCTCCGCTAACGATCCTAAGCCTGCGGGCAAGGGGCGTCCCACACCCAAGCGCCGGGACGCCGAAGGCCGTCGCCGCCAGCCGGTGAACGCCCCCCAGAACCGCAAAGAGGCCTACAAGCAGCTCCGCGAGCGCCAGGCCAACGACCGCGTCAAGGCGCGCGAGGGCATGATGCGCGGCGACGAGCGCTACTTCCCGGCCCGCGACCGGGGCCCGGCCCGGAAGTTCGCCCGCGACTGGGTGGACTCCCGCCGGATCGTCAGCCAGTATTTCCTGCCGTTCTCGCTGCTGATCCTGCTGCTCACCTGGGTCCCCTTCCCCGCCGCCAGCCGCCAGTACATCTACGCCGCCGTCATCACGGTCGGCTGGCCGATCATGATGGTCGGCGTGCTGTTCACCTCGGTCTGGGTGTCCTGGAAGGTCAAGAAGCTGGTGGCCGAGAAGTTCCCCGGCGAGAACGTCAAGGGGGTCGGCTTCTACGCCGCCATGCGCGCGCTGCAGATCCGCAAGCTGCGCTTCCCGCCGCCCGCCTTCCTGCCCGGCGGCAAGCCCGTCCCGCCGAAGAAGTAGGCCCCCGCTCCCGCCGGAGCGGTGCGCCCCGCGCCCCGTCCCCTCCCCGGGGGGCGGGGCGCCGTCAGTCCACGACCTCCCAGTCGAGCACCCCGTCGACCGCCCGGGGCCTCCAGTAGCCGACGGAGCCGCCGGTCTCCAGCGCCTCGGCGACCGCCTTCAGCAGGGCGTAGTGCGAGCGGACCGCGATCCCGCCCGGGGTGAAGTTCAACTGGCCCTCGTTGTCGGTCTCCCCCACGTCGCGCCTCATCGAGTCGATCACAAGGTGGTTGCCGCTCCCGTCGGCGCCGACGGGGATCATCCGTCCGTCCCACCACTCCGCGCGCGGGTCGGAGCTCTCGTCCTGGTCCTCGACCTCGCACAGCCCCCGCCAGGTGTCGCGGATCCCGCGGACGTCGAGAAGCCCGTTGGCCAGGAGGCCGAACCCGCCCGCGGTGTCGGCCCCGTTGTGCCTCAGCAGGGAGGCGCGCAGGTCGTTGGGGAAGCGCAGGCCCATCTGGGCCTCCGCGACCGCGATCGTCCGGGCCCTGGCCGGCGGCGCGAGCGTGCGGTGGGCCGCGGGGGCGTTGGCCTTCAGCCATCTCTCGATCCGCGCCCACTGCCTGTTCACCGCCCGGGTGACCCGGGGGCTGAGCGGCCGCACCCGCGCCTGCCGGACCATCGGCCGGCAGTCCGCGTCGGGGACCGCCCGGTACGGCTCCGCCGAGGCGCCGGCGTCCGGGGCCGGGGTGGCGTCCGGGGAGGACGCGTCCGCCTGCGACCAGTCTTCGGGCACGTCCGCGTCGCCGTCCTCCGGGCAGAGCGTGACGGCGCGGGTGCCCGGCGCCGTGGTGGGCGGCGCCCAGCCCGGGTAGCAGGAGCCGGCCGCGGGATCGGACGGGTCCTCGAACCAGGCCTCCCCGGTGGCCTCCGTGGCCGTCGTCCCCTTGGAGAAGGTCGCGTTCTCCAGTGCCTGGGTGGCGAAGACCAGCACGCAGAGCGCGGCCGCGGCGGCGCCCCAGCGGACCAGGCGGCGGTGGGTGGCGTGGTCCAGAGGCTCGCGCGCCGGGGGCGCCGCGGTGAGGAAGCGGGGTATGTAGGCCCTGGTGGCGTAGCGGTCCAGGTCGCGGGCGGTGGGGGTGCCCAGGATCGGGGCCGGGGGCCACTGCGCTGCGGGGGCCGGGCCGGGCCCGGGCCGGGGGACGGCCTCCGGCTCGGCGCGGAGGGCGGCCCCGGAGGCGGCCGGGGGGCGGCGCAGACGCAGGACCGCCACGACGATCGCCGCCGCCACGGCGGCCACGAGTGCCAGCCGTACCCATCTAGAAGTGATCAACCGCAACACGCCGGGCAGAGTATCCCGAATCGGTCGCCCGCATGACACCTACTAGGGTCGAAGCCATGGAATTCCGCCACCTTGGCCGTAGCGGCCTCATGGTCAGTGAGATCAGCTACGGCAACTGGATCACTCATGGTTCCCAGGTCGAGGAGGACGCCGCCCGGGAATGCGTGCGGGCGGCGCTCGACGAGGGGATCACCACTTTCGACACCGCCGACGTGTACGCGGGCACCAAGGCGGAGGAGGTGCTCGGCCGCGCCCTGAAGGGGGTGCGCCGCGAGTCCCTGGAGATCTTCACCAAGGTCTACTGGCCCACCGGCAAGGGCCCCAACGACCGTGGTCTCTCCCGCAAGCACGTCACCGAGTCCATCCACGGCTCGCTGCGCCGCCTGCAGACCGACTACGTCGACCTCTACCAGGCCCACCGCTTCGACAACGAGACCCCGCTCGAGGAGACCCTCAAGACCTTCGACGATCTCGTACGGCAGGGCAAGGTCCTCTACGTCGGCGTCAGCGAGTGGACCGCCGACCAGATCTCCCGGGCCCTGAAGATCGCCGACGAGATGGGCTTCGACCGCCTGGTCTCCAACCAGCCCCAGTACTCGATGCTGTGGCGGGTCATCGAGGCCGAGGTCGTGCCGCTGTCGGAGAAGGAGGGTCTCAGCCAGATCGTCTGGTCCCCGATCGCCCAGGGCGTGCTCACCGGCAAATATCTGCCGGGCCAGCCGCCGCCCGCCGGCTCCCGGGCCACCGACCCGTCCGGAGGCGGCTTCATCTCCGCGCTCATGGGCGACGACGTCCTCACCCGCGTCCAGGACCTGAAGCCGATCGCCGCGGACCTGGGGCTCAGCATGGCCCAGCTCGCCGTGGCATGGGTGCTGCAGAACCCGAACGTGGCCTCGGCCATCATCGGCGCGACCAAGCCGGAGCAGGTCCGCGACAACGTCAAGGCGTCCGGTGTGAAGCTGGACGACGAGGTGCTGAAGAAGATCGACGATGTCCTCGGCCCGATCGTCGAGCGCGACCCGGCCAAGACCGTCAGCCCCCAGAAGCGCCCGTAGTCACCGCGGCGCCCGTCGTCACCGCGACAGGCGGAAACCCCCCGGCGCTCCATTGTGGAACGGAGCGCCGGGGGTTTCTCATTCACTCGGCGCGCAACGACATTTTCTCGTATTCAATCCGGTCGTCCTCAAACAGGGTGACCTTTTCGACACCGGATTCCAGCAGCTCACGCCAGCTCTCACCAAGCCATGACTCCGCATCCGCCTGACTCGGGAACGTTTCGGACGGTGCGACCCCCTCGGTCACCACGCCGCCGTCCGCGTTTTCGTAACGCCAGTGCCAAGCCATGTCACACGCTCCTCTTCGCGGGCTTTTCCCGGTGCCGCCGCCAGCTCAGCGAACCCTACATCGGCCACCCCCGCGGCCGTGGCGCGCGGACCGTCGCGCCCGGCCCCCGGACGGCGCCCGGCCTCCGGGGACGGATCCCGCGCCCGTACGCTGAGGCGGTGAAGGTCCTGATCTCCGGCACGGCGGCGGCCGGCGGCTGGCCCGTCCCGGGCTGCGGGTGCGCCTCCTGCGCGCGCCTGACCCCCGGTCATCGCCGTCCCACCGAAGTCGCCCTCGCCGGCTCCGTACGGCTCCCGCCCACCGGCCCGCTCCCGCCCGGCCACCGGGTCTCCACCGGTCCGGACGGTCTCGCCCTGACCACCCCCGGCGGACACCGGATCCTCTACGCCGCCCCGCTCCCCGGCCCTCCCCCGGACCGGCCCGGGATGCCGGACGAGCACGGCGAGCTGCGGTGCACGGCGCACGCGGACGGCGAGCGGCCCGCCTGCGATCTGGTGTTGATCGACGTGCTGGAGCGGCCGGAACGGCTGGGGGACCTGCGCCGCCGGGGCGTGATCGACGGGCGGACCCAGGTCGTGGCCGTGGACGTCGACCACCGGGTGCCGACGGAGGCGGAGCTGGCCCGGCGGGCCGAGCTGTGGGGGGTGCGGGCCGTCCCCGACGGGACGGTCCTCGACCTCGGCGGACCCGTCCCCCATCGGCCGTCCCGGCCCCGCCGGACCCTGCTCCTGGGCGGGACGCGCTCGGGGAAGTCGGCCGAGGCCGAGCTCCGGCTGGCGGGCGAGCCCGAGGTCCTCTACGTCGCGACCGGGCCGTCCGGCGGAGACGACGCCGAATGGGCCCGCCGGGTCCGGGCGCACCGGGACCGCCGGCCGGCCCACTGGGGCACGGCCGAGACCACCGACCTGGCCGGGCTGCTGCGGACCGCCGAGGTCCCGATGCTGATCGACGGGCTCGGCACCTGGGTCGCCGCGGTCTTCGACGAGTGCGACGCCTGGTCGGGCGGGGGCGGCCGGGACGCGGTCACGGCCCGATGCGACGAGCTGGTCGACGCCTGGCGGCAGGCCCGCGTCCAGGTCGTGGCGGTCTCCGACGAAGTCGGGCTCGGCGTGGTGCCCGCCACCTCCAGCGGCCGGATGTTCCGCGACGCCCTCGGCTGCCTGAACCAGCGGCTGGCCCTCGAATCCGAGGACGTCGCCCTGGTGGTGGCCGGCCGCCTCCTCCCCCTGCCCGTCTGACCGATCCCCGCCAGACCGATCCCCTACCGGACCGACCGCTCCTGCCAGACCGGTCGGCCTCCTTGCCCACCTGATCGATCCCCTACCGGACCGACGGCTCCCCCATCCGACGCCCATGACCGGTCTCCCTGCGCCCCTGCCGGCCATGGGCACCTGGCCCACCCGTCCGGGCGCGGAGCGTCCGCCCGCCCTGCGCCCCGGCCGGACGGGGCCGCGGCCTGGGGGATCGTCCGGGCTACGATCGTCGACCGTGTCTGGAACTCCGCCTCCGGAGAGGCCGTCCACGTTCGCCGACGGGGTCCGCCTCGCGATCGGCACGTTGAGCGTGTTCCCGGTCCGGCCGGGGGTGGTCGACCGCAGGGCCGGGGGGATCGCGATGACGCTCGCCCCGCTCATGGGGGTGCTGCTCGGCGCCGCCGGCGGGGCCGTGCTCGCCGTGGCGCTGTGGCTGGGGATCACCCCGCTGCCGGCGTCGGTGCTGGCCGTGGCGGCCGTGGCGCTGCTCACCCGGGGGCTGCACCTGGACGGGCTGGCCGACCTGGCCGACGGGCTGGGCAGCGGCAGGCCGGCCGAGCAGGCGCTGGACATCATGAAGCGCTCCGACATCGGCCCGTTCGGCGTCGTGACGCTGGTGCTCACCATGCTGGCCCAGGTGGCGGCGCTGTCGGAGGTCGCCGCCACGGGAGCGGGCCCGATCGCGCTGGTCACGGCCTGCGTGGCGGGGAGGCTGGCGCTCACCTGGGCCTGCCGGGCGGGGGTGCCCTCCGCCCGGCCGGGCGGGCTCGGCGCGATGGTCGCGGGCACCGTACGGCGGGGCCCCGCGCTGGCCGTGACGGCGCTCATGCTCGCCGCGTCGGCGGCCCTGACGTTCCTGTCGCCCGCCGGTGCCTTCGGATCACCCCTCCCGGCCCCGGTGCCCGACGGCGCGCTCTCCTACGAGAGCGAGCCATGCAGCGCCTACGGGACCATCGGAGGAGTCATGGCGCCGTCCGGGCTCTCCGGGCTCTCCGGGCTCTCCGGCTGGACGGCCGCCGGCCCCTGTCCTCCGGCCCCGTCGCCTTTCTGGGGACCCGCAGTGGCCGTCGTCGCCGCGCTGGTGGCCGCCTGGGCCCTGCGGCGCAGGGCCGTGCGGCGGCTGGGCGGGATCACCGGGGACGTGCTCGGCGCGCTCGTCGAGACCGCCGCCGCCACCGCTCTCGTCGTGTGCGCGGTGGTCGTGGGCTGACCCGGCCTCGGCCCACGACCTGAGCGGCCGCCCGACCGGCCTCAGACGGCGGCCGGGGCGGGCCGCCCGACCGGCCAGCGGGTGAACAGCACGGCGGCGACCGCGGCCAGCAGCGCCGATCCGGCCAGCCCGGTGATCCCGGCGACGGCGAGGTCGGGCGGGTCGGCCGCGTCGCCGACGAGCAGGACGAGGCTCGCCGACGCGTTGAGCGCGCCGTGGCCGACGACCGCGGGCCAGATGCTTCCGGAGCGGAGGCGGAGCCAGCCGAGCACGGATCCGTAGACCACGCAGAAGATGACGAACATGGGCGCCGCCCACGCGCCGAGCTCGGGATAGTTGTAGCCGCGCAGGGTGAGCGGGGCGTGCCAGGCGCCCCAGATCACCCCGGAGGCCAGCAGCGCGCGCCAGGTGCCCAGCGGCATCAGCCGCGGCAGCAGCCAGCCGCGCCACCCCCACTCCTCGCCGAACGCGGCGACCGAGTTGATCAGCGGGGCGACCAGGAACGCCGACGCGAACTGCACGACGGCCAGCGTCTCGGGGGCCACACCGGGTGCGCGTCCCCCGCCGGCCTCGGCCATGCCCTGGCGGAACAGGCTGAACCCGTCGAGGTCCACGGCGAGCAGCCCGGCGGCGGCGCTGAGCGCGATCGCCGCGACGACCAGCAGCGGGGTGCCGAGCCAGGCCAGCGCGGTGAGCGCGAGCGTGCGGCCCCGGCGCTCGCCCAGCGTCAGCCCCGTCCGCCCGGCCCATTCGCGCCAGGTGGTCCCGGGCTCCGCGCGCCGCCGGCCGTACAGCCGGACGGCCAGGACGCCGAGCGCCGGTGTGAACATCATCGCGACGCCCACCACCACGACCAGGGGAGAGGCGAGGGACGCGCCGGTCAGCCAGATGGGGAGGGCCGACAGCCAGGACAGGCCGTACGCGGTGAGCAGGAACAGCCAGAGGTCGGTCGGACGGCGGGGCATGACATCACCTTCGGGGGATCTCCGCGGACGGGCGCGGATCGGACGCGGGCAGGGCCCGGGTCAGCGGGCGGTCTGCAGGACGAGGGTGTTGAGGAGGGCGGCACCGCGCTCGGCGTCGTCGACCGAGACGGCGAGCTCGCCGCCGGAGGCGTAGCGCACGACGAGGCAGTCTCCGCCCCGGAGCATGACCGTCGCGGCGCCGGGCAGGCCCCGGACGCCCCAGCCGCCCACCTCACGGGGGAAGCGCTCCTCCGCCCAGGCCCGGTCGAGCCTGGCGAGCGGGACGTGTCTGCGGGGCAGGCGCAGCGGGCCGTAGGAGACCTGGAGACCGTCCTCGGCGACCCGCACCCGCACCGAGCTGAGCGCCACGGCCAGGAGACCCGCGACGATCATGACCACGAGGGGGGACCACAGGCCGGTCTCCCCACCGAAGGCCACGGCCACCAGCAGGCCCGCCCCGGCGGCGGTGAGGGAGGCCCCGACGGCCAGCAGCCAGCCGTTGCGGGCGGAGGAGACCCAGACCGCGCGCTGGCCGGGGCGCAGCTCCAGCAGGTCGGCGTCGGTGCCGCCGCGGAGGGAGACCTCGTCGGGGCCCGGGCGGACGGCGAGCGCGCCCAGCCAGCCGCCCAGGGCCAGTCCCGCGGGGACCAGCAGCGCGGCGAGGGACAGGCCGCCCGCCCGCCGCCAGTCGGGCGCGTCGAGGTTGGCCGACACGGTGGCGAGCTGGAGAGCCAGGCAGGCCAGGCCGCCTCCGCCCAGCACCGCCCCGAGCCCCATCCGGCCCGCTCGGCGGCGCAGCGCCCGGGGCTTGAGGGCGGTGGCGACGCATACGCCACACCCGACCAGCAGCCACGTCACCACCACGGCGGCCAGTGCGACGGTGAGCGGCGCCGACCCGTCGGGGGCGCCCGAGGGACCCCAGTGGAAGGCCATGGGGTCGGGGAGCCGGCCGCGCAGCGCCAGGGGCACCGCGGCCAGCACGGCGGCCACCAGCGCCACCCAGCCGGCGGCCGCCCAGACGAACCTGCTTCGCAGACCCATGTCGTCGTCTCCTTCCAGCGGCCGGGCGCCCGGCCCGGTCACGAGATCTCCCTGATCAGTTCGATGACGTCGTCGCTCCGGTAGCCGTACTGGCCCGCCTCGGCGAGCAGCGACCGGAGCTTGTCCTCCAGCACGCTGCGGGGATCGGGGCGGCTGAGCACGCTCACGCCGCGCCCGCGGCGGAACTCCAGCAGCCCCTCGTCGCGCAGGTCGCGCAGGGCGCGCAGCACGGTGTTGGCGTTGATGCCCAGCGCCTCGGCCAGGTCGCGGGCCGGCGGGAGCCGGTCTCCGGGCGCGTAGGAGCCCTCCGCGACGGCGCGCCGGATCGCCTCGGCCACCTGTCCGTGCAGGGGCCGAGGATCGTTCAGATCCAAGGTGAGCAGCATAGTGATAGCGACATTAGCACCATCCGCTCAGATGATGCTAATCGCACTGGCACCATCCGGCCCGGTGATTCGTAGGACGAACCCTCGTTTATGCGTACTGAGCAAGCCCGACTAGCATCGGGCGACGTGACCACTGTGCGGCTGAACTCAACTGACAACGCTGTCTCGTTTGATACCGATGCCCTGGTCGTCGGCGTCCATACCGGTCCGGACGGCCCGCGGCCCGCTCCGGGGGCCGAGAACGTGGACGAGGCGCTCGGCGGCAGGCTCGCCGCGACACTCGTCTCGATGGGCGTCAAGGGCAGGCCGGGCGAGATCGCCAAGCTTCCGACCTTCGGCGCGCTGGCCGCTCCGCTCCTGACCGTCGTCGGCCTCGGTGACGCTCCCGAGGGCGGCTACGACGCCGAATCCCTGCGCCGCGCCGCCGGCGCCGCCACCCGCGCCCTCGCGGGGACCTCCCGCGTCGCGCTCGCGCTGCCCGCCGCCGACGCGGAGCGGGCCGGGGCCGTCGCCCTGGGCGGCCTGCTCGGCACCTACTCCTTCACCACCTACCGGACCACCGGCGAGCAGACCGCCCCGGTGGCCGAGCTGACCGTGCTGAGCGGCGCCGGCGACGCCCAGGCCGCGGTCGAGCGCGCCGCCACCGTGGCCGGATCGGTCTCCCTGGTCCGTGACCTGGTCAACACCCCGCCCTCGGACCTGTGGCCGGCCCGCTTCGCCGAGATCGCCGAGCAGACCGGCTCGGAGGCCGGGCTTTCGGTGGAGGTCCTGGACGACAAGGCCCTCAAGGAGGAGGGCTACGGCGGCATCGTCGCCGTCGGCCAGGGCTCGGTCAATCCGCCGCGCCTGGTCCGCCTCGCCTACAGCCACCCGGAGGCCGCCAAGACGGTCGCGTTCGTCGGCAAGGGCATCACGTTCGACTCGGGCGGCCTGTCGCTCAAGCCGTCGGCCTCGATGGACTGGATGAAGTCCGACATGAGCGGTGCGGGCGCGGTCTTCGGCGCGCTCGTCGCGATCGCCAAGCTGGGGCTGAAGGTCAACGCCGTCGGCTACCTGTGCCTGGCCGAGAACATGCCGAGCGGCAGCGCCCAGCGTCCCTCCGACGTCTTCACCAGCTACGCGGGCAAGACCGTGGAGGTCCTCGACACCGACGCCGAGGGCCGCCTGGTTTTGATCGACGGCATCGCCCGCGCCGGGCAGGACAACCCCGACCTGATCGTGGACGTCGCCACGCTCACCGGGGCCCAGATCGTCGCGCTCGGCTGGCGTACGGCCGGCGTCATGTCCAACGACGACGAGCTCCGCGAGGAGATCGTCCGGACCGCCGCCGAGCAGGGCGAGGCCGCATGGGGCATGCCCCTGCCGGAGGAGCTCCGCAAGGGGCTCGACTCCCCCGTCGCCGACATCGCCAACCTGCACCCCGAGCGCTTCGGCGGGATGCTGACGGCGGCCATCTTCCTGCGGGAATTCGTGCCGGACGGAGTCCGTTGGGCACACATCGACATGGCGGGCCCGGCCTTCAACAAGGGCGAGCCCCACGGCTACACGCCGAAGGGCGGCACCGGGGCGATCACCCGGACCCTCGTCGGCCTCGCCGAGCGCTACGCGGGCTAGCGGCGCCGCGCAAGCGGGTCACAGCCGACGTAGACAAATGAAAAGATGCGGTTGTCGGGGCCAGGCCAAGAGCGAGGCCCCGGCGATGCGGCGAGCCGTGCCCGAGGGGGAGGCGTGGACGCGGATCAGTTTCCGCCGAACCAGCCAGGGCACGGAGCGGGCGCGACCGTGAAGACGGTAATCGAATCCGAACAAGGAGCTTTCCTGTGGCTGATGGCAGCGGCCCCTACGACATCGTCGTCCTGGGTGGCGGTAGCGGTGGGTATGCCTGTGCCCTGCGGGCGGCCGAGCTGGGCAAGACGGTCGCGCTGATCGAGAAGGACAAGATCGGCGGCACATGCCTGCACCGGGGATGCATCCCCACCAAGACCCTTCTGCACTCGGCGGAAGTGGCCGACGAGACCCGGGAGAGCGCGGCGTTCGGCGTCAAGGCCCGCTTCGAGGGCATCGACATGGACGGCGTCCACGCGTTCAAGGACAAGATCGTCACCCGCGCCTGGAAGGGCGTCCAGGGCCTGCTCAAGAGCAAGGGCATCACGATCATCGAGGGTGAGGGCCGCCTCGCCGGCCCGAACCGGGTCGCCGTCGGCTCCGAGGTCTACGAGGGCCGCAACATCGTGCTGGCGACGGGCTCGGCCCCCCGGTCGCTGCCCGGCCTGGACATCGACGGCGAGCGGGTCATCACCAGCGAGCACGCGCTCAAGCTCGACCGGGTGCCCACCTCGGTGATCGTCCTGGGCGGCGGCGTCATCGGCGTGGAGTTCGCCAGCGTGTGGCGTTCCTTCGGCGCCGAGGTGACGATCGTCGAGGCCCTGCCGCACCTGCTCCCGCTGGAGGAGGAGTCCAGCTCCAAGCTGCTGGAGCGCGCCTTCCGCCGCCGCGGCATCAAGCAGGAGCTGGGCGTCTTCTTCGAGGGCGTCAAGGCCACCGACACCGGCGTGGTCGTCACGCTCGCCAACGGCAAGACCCTCGACGCCGAGCTGCTGCTCGTCGCCGTCGGCCGCGGCGCCGTCTCCTCGGGCATGGGCTTCGAGGAGGCGGGCATCGCGGTCGAGCGCGGCACCGTCACCGTCAACGAGTTCTGCCAGACCAGCGTGCCGGGCGTGTACGCGGTCGGTGACCTGATCCCGACCCTGCAGCTCGCCCACGCGGGCTTCGCCGAGGGCATCCTGGTGGCCGAGCACATCGCCGGGCTCAACCCGGTGCCGATCGACTACGACGGCGTGCCGCGGATCACCTACTCCGACCCCGAGGTCGCCTCGGTCGGCATCACCTCGGCCCAGGCCCGCGAGCGTGGCCACGAGGTCGTCGAGTTCACCTACGACCTCGCCGGCAACCCCAAGAGCCAGATCCTGCAGACGCAGGGCGCGGTCAAGGTCGTCGCCGAGAAGAACGGCCCCGTGCTCGGTGTGCACATGGTCGGCCGCCGCATCGGCGAGCTCGTGACCGAGAGCCAGCTGATCTACAACTGGGAGGCGCTGCCCTCCGAGGTCGCTCAGCTCATCCACGCGCACCCGACCCAGTCCGAGGCCGTCGGCGAGGCCATGCTGGCCCTGGCCGGCAAGCCGCTGCACGTCCACAACTAACCACGAGCCCTCACTCGGAACACGAGAGAAGACACCCAATGCCGAAGTCCGTACAGATGCCCCAGCTCGGCGAGAGCGTCACCGAGGGCACCGTCACCCGTTGGCTGAAGAAGGAGGGCGAGCGCGTCGAGGCCGACGAGCCGCTCCTCGAAGTCTCCACCGACAAGGTCGACACCGAGATCCCGTCGCCGACGGCGGGCATCCTCACCAAGATCGTCGTGGCCGAGGACGAGACCGTCGAGGTCGGCGCCGAGCTGGCCGTCATCGACGAGAACGGCTCCGCGGGCGCGGCCCCGGCCCAGGAGGCCGCCCCCGCTCCGGAGCCCGAGCCCGCCCCGGCCCAGCCGATCTCCTCGATCCCGCAGCCCGCCCCGCAGGCGGCCGCTCCGGCTCCGGCTCCGGCTCCGGCGCCGCAGGCCGCCGCCCCGGCTCCGGCCCCGCAGGCCCCGGCTCCGGCTCCGCAGGCCGCCGCTCCCGCTCCGGCCCCGGCTCCCCAGGCGGCCGCTCCGGCCCCGCAGGCCGCTCCCGTCTCCGGTGACAGCCCGTACGTCACCCCGCTGGTCCGCAAGCTCGCCGGCGAGCACAACGTCGACCTCGACACGCTGAACGGCACCGGCGTCGGCGGCCGCATCCGCAAGCAGGACGTGCTCGAGGCCGCCCGCAACCAGCGCGAGCAGGCCGCCGCCCAGGCCCCGGCCCCGCAGGCCGCGGCTCCGGCCGCCGCCCCGCAGGCCGCCGCCCCGGCCCCCGAGCCGGTCGCGGTGGACACCACGCTGCGTGGCCGTACCGAGAAGATGTCGCGCCTGCGTCAGACCATCGCCAAGCGCATGGTCGAGTCGCTGCAGGTCTCGGCCCAGCTCACCACCGTGGTCGAGGTCGACGTCACCAAGATCGCCAAGCTCCGTGACCGCGCGAAGGCCGAGTTCCAGCGGCGCGAGGGCGTCAAGCTCTCGTTCATGCCGTTCTTCGCCCTGGCCACGATCGAGGCGCTCAAGCAGCACCCGAAGCTGAACGCCACGATCAACAGCGAGACCAACGAGGTCACCTACTTCGACGCCGAGCACCTGGCCTTCGCGACCGACACCGAGCGCGGCCTGATCGTCCCGGTGATCAAGGACGCGGGCGACCTCAACATCGCCGGCCTCGCCCGTAAGATCGCCGACCTGGCCGAGCGCACCCGCACCAACAAGGTGAGCCCGGACGAGCTCGGCGGCGGCACGTTCACGCTGACCAACACCGGCAGCCGTGGCGCGCTGTTCGACACGCCGATCCTCAACCAGCCGCAGGTCGGCATGCTGGGCACCGGCGCGGTCGTCAAGCGCCCGGTCGTCCTGGACACCGCCGAGGGCGAGGTCATCGCCGTCCGCTCGATGGTCTACCTCGCGCTCAGCTACGACCACCGCCTGGTCGACGGCGCCGACGCCGCCCGCTTCCTGACGACGATCAAGCGCCGTCTCGAGGAGGGCCGCTTCGAGAACCAGCTGGGCCTCAACGCCTAGTCCCCGTTCTCGTCCCACCGGGCCGGTCCGCATCCGCGGGCCGGCCCGGTCCTTTTCCGGCCGTGCCCTCTCCCGGCCACGACCTCTCCGGCCGCGACTTGTCCAGGCCGTGACCTGTCCGGTCCGGTCTTCGCCCGCCGGGTCCGCACCCGGTGAATCCGCCGGCCGCCGGGCTCCCGAAGATCTCAGGGGAGGTCGACT
Organism: Streptosporangium sp. NPDC048886; assembly: GCF_055586905.1. Taxonomy (NCBI): domain Bacteria; kingdom Bacillati; phylum Actinomycetota; class Actinomycetes; order Streptosporangiales; family Streptosporangiaceae; genus Streptosporangium; species Streptosporangium sp. NPDC048886. The sequence goes on along the minus strand of NZ_JBVJHH010000016.1, from coordinate 166,728 downwards.
AGATTGGACGATATGACGATCATCGTGACCGGGTCCTCGGGCCTGCTGGGATCGGCTCTGGTCAGGGCTCTGCGGACCGACGGCGTCCGGGTGGTCCGTCTGGTGCGGCGGGCGCCGCAGGGCGCCGACGAGTCGTTCTGGAACCCGGCGAAGGGGCTCATAGACCCGGCGGCCCTGGAGGGCGCGGAGGCCGTGGTCCATCTCGCCGGGGCGGGGATCGGCGACCGGCGCTGGAGCGACGACGTCAAGCGCGAGGTGGTCCGCAGCCGGATCGAGGGGACCAGGACGCTGGTGACGGCGCTGGGCGGGCTGGCGGCCGGGCCGCCGACGCTGCTGTCCGGCTCGGCGATCGGCTTCTACGGCGACACCGGGGACCGCGAGGTGGACGAGACGGCGCCGCCGGGCAGCGGGTTCCTCGCCCAGGAGGTCGTGGTCCCGTGGGAGGCCGAGACGGCGCCCGCCCGGGAGGCCGGCGTCCGGGTGGCGCTGCTCCGCACCGGACTGGTGCTGAGCGGCGACGGCGGCATGCTGGCCAGGATCCTGCCGATCTTCAAGCTGGGGCTGGGGGCGCCCCTGGGGTCGGGCGGACAGTACTGGTCGTGGATCTCGATCGACGACTGGGTCGGTGCCGTGCGGCACGTCCTGAAGGATCCGGAGATCTCGGGCCCGGTGAACCTGACCGCGCCGGAGCCGGTCACCAACGCGGAGTTCACCAGGGCTCTCGGGGAGGCCGTGCACCGGCCCACCATGCCGCTGGCCGTACCCGGCTTCCTGCTGCGCACGGCCCTCGGGGAGTTCGCCGGGGAGGGGGTGCTGACGGGGCAGCGGGTGATCCCCCGGCGCCTGCTGGAGGCGGGCCATGCGTTCCGGCATACGGGTCTCAACGAGGCACTCGCCGCCGTACTCTAGGGTCCCTGTTTCCGCTGAAGCCATTGGAGAGATCACATATGGGCAGGTCCGGGCAGTCTCACATCCTCGCCATCGGGGGCGGCTCGTTCCGCCCGTCCGCGCGCCACGGATTCATCGAGGCCAGCGCGCTGCTGCGATACGCCCTTGACCTGACCGGCCAGGACCGGCCCAAGCTGGGCCTGCTCGCCACCGCCCTGGGCGACGACTCCGACTGGCTGCTGAAGATGTACGGCGCCTTCCGCGACTGGGACGTCGAGGTCAGCCACCTGACCGTGTTCCCGATGCCCAACGTCGAGGACCCGCGCGAGTGGATCCTGAGCCAGGACGTCATCTACGTCAGCGGCGGCAGCGTGGCCAACCTGGCGGCGCTGTGGCGGCTGCACGGCCTGGACGAGGCGTTCGAGGAGGCGTGGCGGTCGGGTGTGGTGCTGTCCGGGCAGAGCGCGGGGGCGCTGTGCTGGCACGTGGGCGGCAACACCGACTCCTTCGGGCCGACGCTGCGGACGTGGGCCGACGGTCTCGGCCTGCTCCCCCACTCGTGCGGCGTCCACTACAACTCCGACCCGCAGCGCCGCCGGCTGCTGCACGAGGCGGTGGCCTCGGGCGAGCTGCCCGGCGGCTACGCCGCCGACGAGGGCGTCGCCCTGCACTACGTGGGCACCGAGTTCATCCAGGCCGTCAGCGTGGATCCGGAGGGCTACGCCTACCGGGTGGAGCACGACGGGGCCAACGGGGTCAAGGAGTTCCGCATCGAGCCTCGGCTTCTCACGTCATGACCAAGGGCGGGTCAACTACTCTTGAGACGTGAGTGACCTGGCGATCGTCCGTCTCGGCGTTGACTTCCCCTACGAGCAGGCATGGGATCTCCAGCGGCGGATCCATGCCCGCCGGGTGGCCGGTGAGATCCCCGACACCTGCCTGCTGCTCGAACACGCGCCGGTCTACACGGCCGGCAAGCGCACCGCCCCGAACGAACGGCCCGCGGACGGCACCCCGGTCATCGACGTGGACCGGGGTGGCCGGATCACCTGGCACGGCCCGGGGCAGCTGGTGGGCTATCCGATCGTCAGGCTCGGCGAGCCGCTGGACGTGATCTCCTATGTCCGGCTGCTGGAGGAGACGCTCATCCACGTCTGCGCCGACTTCGGGGTGCAGGCCGGCCGGGTGGAGGGGCGCAGCGGCGTCTGGGTGGCCGGTGACCCCTCGCACGGCCTGCCCGACCGGAAGGTCGGCGCGATCGGCATCAGGGTCGCCGGGGGCGTCACGATGCACGGATTCTCGCTCAACTGCTCCAACGACCCGAGCTGGTACAACCGGATCGTCCCGTGCGGGATCAGCGACGCCGGGGTCTCCTCGCTGTCGGCCGAGACCGGCCGCAGGATCGTGGTCGACGAGGTCATGCCGTACGCCGAGAAGCACCTGGCCGAGGCGCTCGGCGCGCGGGCCTTCGAGCTGCCGGAGGAGGAGCTCTTCCGGCGCTGAGCCCCGCGCGGGACCCGCCGGTCCGGAGCGCCGCCCCCTCATGTGTGGCCATTCTCCGGTGGGACATAAGCTGGGGCGGTGAGCGAGCGTAGCGAGCGAGCGAATAGAGACAGCACCTCGGTCCCGCGACCGACGAAGGAGGTCGCATGACCGTTGCTCCGGAAGGCCGAAAGCTCCTCCGCCTGGAGGTCCGCAACGCCGAGACCCCCATCGAGAAGAAGCCCGAGTGGATCAAGACCAAGTTCAGGACCGGTCCCAACCACACCGAGCTGCGGGCACTGGTCAAACGCGAGGGCCTGCACACCGTCTGCCAGGAGGCCGGGTGTCCCAACATCTCGGAGTGCTGGGAGGACCGTGAGGCCACCTTCCTCATCGGCGGCGACCAGTGCACCAGGCGATGTGACTTCTGCCAGATCGACACCGGCAAGCCCAAGGAATACGACACCGACGAGCCACGGCGGGTGGCCGAGTCGGTCCAGCAGATGGGCCTCAACTACGCGACCGTGACCGGGGTCGCCCGTGACGATCTGCCCGACGGCGGCGCGTGGCTGTACGCCGAGACCGCCAGGCAGATCCACACGCTGCTGCCGGGCTGCGGCGTCGAGCTGCTGGTGCCCGACTTCAACGGCGACCAGGGCCAGCTCGAGGAGGTCTTCTCCGCCAGGCCCGAGGTCTTCGCGCACAACATCGAGACCGTGCCGCGGATCTTCAAGCGCATCCGCCCCGCGTTCCGTTACGAGCGGTCCCTGGGAGTGATCACCAAGGCCCGCGAGGCCGGGCTGGTGACCAAGTCCAACCTGATCCTCGGCATGGGCGAGGACCGCGAGGAGGTCGTCCAGGCCATGCGCGACCTCCACGAGGCCGGCTGCGACCTGCTGACCGTGACCCAGTACCTGCGTCCCACCCCGCGCCACCACCCGGTGGAGCGCTGGGTGAAGCCCGAGGAGTTCGTGGAGCTCCAGAAGGAGGCCGAGGCCATCGGCTTCGCCGGAGTCCTGTCCGGCCCGCTGGTCCGCTCCTCCTACCGGGCCGGCCGCCTCTACAAGCAGGCCATCGAGGCCCGTCAGCACGCCTGATCCGGCATCTCGGCCCAGGGCCCCGCGCGTTTCGCGCGGGGCCCTGCGCGTTGTCCGCCGGGCCGCCTCCGGGGCCGCGCACCGGTCCGTCCACCGGCGCGCGGCAGGTCACGTTTTCATATCTTGACCCATGGATTTGTATCCTTCAGAACATGGCCAAGAAGCCCGAAGACCCAGAGCGCCCGGGGCGCATCAAGCAACTCCGCATGATCGCTCAGATCATCAAGGAGGCCAACCCCAAGGGGATGCCGATCGTCTACGCGTCGGCGCTCGGCACGCTCGCGCTGTTCATAGTGATCGGCCTGGTCACGGGCTTGTTCTGGTACCTGCTCGTCATCGGGATCATGCTGGCCCTCACGGTCGGCCTGGTGGTGTTCGGCCAGATCGCCCAGAGGTCGCAGTATTCGATGCTGCACGGCCAGGTCGGCGCCGCCGCCGCGATCCTGCAGGGCATGCGCGGCAACTGGGAGGTCACCCCGGCCGTCGCGGTCAACCGCGACCAGGACATCGTGCACCGCGTGGTCGGCTACCCCGGCATCGTCCTGGTCTCGGAGGGACCGGGCAGCCGCGTGCAGAAGATGCTGGTGGCCGAGAAGAAGCGGGTCCAGCGGGTCGCGCTCGACGTCCCGGTCTACGACATCCAGTCCGGTGACGGCGAGGGACAGATCCCCCTGGCCAAGCTGCAGCGCCACCTGATGAAGCTGCCCCGCAACCTCAAGAAGCCCGCGGTCTACGAGATCAACAACCGCCTCAAGGCCCTTCCGCAGACGCTGCCGATGCCCAAGGGCCCGCTGCCGCGCGGGGCGCGGATGCCCCGCCCGAAGATGCGCTGATGGACCTCGCAGGAGTCGACCGGCGTCAGGTGGACGCCGCCGGCACCTCCCGGGCCAACCGCGGCTGGTGGGACGGCGCCGCGGACGGATACCAGGCCGAGCACGGGGAGTTCCTCCGTGACTCGGGCTTCGTCTGGTGTCCGGAGGGCCTCGACGAGGCCGACGCCCGCCTGCTGGGCGACGTCGCCGGCAGAGACGTCCTGGAGATCGGCTGCGGCGCGGGACAGTGCGGGCGGTGGCTGATCGGGCAGGGGGCCAGGGTGGCGGCCTTCGACCTGTCCTTCCGGCAGCTCCAGCACTCCCGCCGGATCGACCTCGACGCCGGCGCGCCGCTCCCGGTGGTCCAGGCCGACGCCGAGGCCCTGCCCTTCGCCGACGGGTCGTTCGACCTGGTCTGCTCGGCCTTCGGCGCGCTGCCGTTCGTGGCCGACGCGGCGGCCGTGTTCGCCGAGACGCGCCGGGTGCTGCGCCCCGGCGGCCGTCTGGTCTTCTCCGTCAGCCACCCGGTCCGCTGGGCCTTCCCCGACGATCCGGGCCCCCGCGGGCTGACCGCCGACCGGTCCTACTTCGACCGCTCACCGTATGTGGAGATCGGCGACGACGGGCGGCCGTCCTACGTCGAGCACCACCGCACGATGGCCGACTGGATCGGGCTCATCGTCACCTCGGGCCTGTCCGTCGAGGGGCTGACCGAACCGGAGTGGCCCGACGGCCATGACCGCGAGTGGGGCGGCTGGAGCCCGCTGCGCGGCCGTCACCTGCCGGGCACCGCGATCTTCAGCTGCGTGCGGCGGGCCTGAGACCCGCCGCTCCGCCCACCTGTCCGGGCCGCTCTGGGCGCCCCGCGGACCTACAGGCGCACGACCACGGTGTTCGCCGCCCGGTCGTGCAGGCCCCGCTGGTCGCGGTCCCAGATGAGGGCCGGTACGGCCAGGCACAGCAGCAGGGTCCGGACCAGCACCGCCACGAGCCCCGGACGTCCGCCGCCGAGCGCGGCGACCCGGATGCCGAACAGCCGCATGCCGAAGGTCATGCCCATGGTGCCCACCAGCACGATGTATTCCACCGCGAAGATCGCGAGCGGGACCCAGCCCTGTTCGGCCGGGTTCACCCGCAGGAGCCCCTGCGCGATGGCCCAGGTGCAGATCAGCCAGTCGATCACGACGGCGCCGATCCGGCGGCCGAACCCCGCGACCGCGCCGCTGCCCTCCTGGGGCAGGCCGAGCCGTTCCCCCGGGTAGCCCAGGTCGACTCCGGCCGACCTGACGCCGCCGAGCCAGGTCTGGGTCCAACGGGGCTGCTGCCTGCTGTTCATGGCTAAACGGTATCCGCCCGGCGGACCGCCCCCGCATCCGCCCGAGCCGACTACCCGGATCACCCGCAAGCCGTACATCATGTGGATCAACCGTCTCTCATGCACATCCTCGGAGCACCCCCCAAGTGTCTGACATAGATGACATAGACCGGCGTTTCGCCGCGCTCACCGCCCAGATCAGCCAGGACGAACGCCGGAGGATGAGCAGGGCGGCCAGGCGGGGGCAGACGCGCCCGCCGCGTTCCCGGCGCCGCCGGAGGCGGATCGCCGCGTTCACCGTGGTCGCCGTGGTGGCGGGCGCCGGAGCGTACGTCGCCTACCGCCCTGAGGTCGTCGACCGGATCCGGACCGCCCTCACCGGCCAGTCCCCCGGCGTGGCCGGCGCCCGGGACCCCGGCGCGGCCCCCGGGGAGACCGCGCCGGCCGCCGTCGAGCCGGCGCAGATCTCCCCTTCTACGGCTCGCCCGCCGAGAAGTACGCCGACGGCGCCGGAGGACTGGTGATGCCGCCGGCCAGGGCGATGGGCGGGCTGAGCGCCAAGGAGGTGTCCGCCGCCCTGGAGCGGACGGTGAAGCTGCTGAAGGCTTCGGACCTGGACCGCGGGGTGCTGGCCGGCGGCAGGCCCACGGAGCTGATCGGCCTGCTCGACCCCGAACAGCGCAGGCGATTCGTCAAGGAGCTCGACCGTCCCGGGAAGGACGGGTCCAACAGCCGGTGGTGGGTGACCAGCCTGGCGCCCGGAACGGCGGAGCTCGCCGTCGAGACCGTCAAGGTGGACGGCGACGCCCGGCTGTCCGCCTTCCGCCGCGACGGCCGCCCGGGGGTCCGGGTCAAGGTGAACCACCTGTTCGTCTACGCCGTCCGGCGGCCGGGCCGGCCGGACAGCACGATGCGGCTCGTCAAACACAGCATGGGGACGCTGGAGGCGTGGAAGGACGGCGGCCGGCTCCGCTTCTGGCTCACCCGCTGGAACAGCGGCATGGTCTCTCCCGCGCGGTGCGACATCGACGACGGCTCCGTGCGGCCGCTCCACCCGGACTCCGGTCCCGGCGGGGAGGCGGAGGAGGCCACCGGCCCCCTCCGGGACCCCTACTCCCGCGAGGACGACCCGGAGCACGAGGACTGCGCACGGGTGTCGCGGACCTGAGGAGCCGGAGGGCGCGCGGACCCGGGACCGGACGGTCCGGGTCCGGGTCCGGGAAACGGATGGTCCGGAGGTCCGGAAACGGACGGTTCAGACGTGAAAAGTCCGGCAAAGGACGGCCCTTCGTGCCCGCTCCGGCAGGACGCGGGGCTACCGTGAAGGCGGCTTTCCCTTAACACGAGTGAAACAGACGAGACACGGGGCGGTAACGGCACAGACCTACGTTCGGCTCTGATGGCCCGTGCCCCTTGGGAGGTTCGCGTGTTCAACTCCGCCGACGACGTCCTTAAGTTCATCAAGGACGAGGGGGTGCAGTTCGTCGATGTCAGGTTCACCGACCTGCCGGGGACGACGCACCACTTCACCTTTCCCACGGAAAACTTCGGAGCGGGCGTCTTCACCGACGGCCTCATGTTCGACGGCTCGTCGATCCGGGGTTTCCAGGCCATCCACGAGTCGGACATGCTCCTGCTGCCCGACCCCACCACGGCCGTGCTCGACCCCTTCCGGCAGCACAAGACGCTCAACATCAATTTCTTCGTGCACGACCCGCTGACGGGCGAGGCCTACAGCCGCGACCCGCGCAACGTCGCCCGCAAGGCCGAGGAGTATCTCAAGGGCACCGGCATCGCCGACACGGTCTTCTTCGGCCCCGAGGCCGAGTTCTACATCTTCGACGACGTGCGGTTCGAGACCAGCGCGCACGCCAGCTACTACCACATCGACTCGATCGAGGGCGCCTGGAACACCGGCAAGGCCCAGGAGGGCGGCAACCTCGGTTACAAGCCGCGCTACAAGGGCGGCTACTTCCCGGTCCCGCCGATGGACCACTTCACCGACCTGCGTTCGGAGATGGTGCGCAACCTCATCGACGCGGGCATCGACGTGGAGATGCAGCACCACGAGGTCGGCACGGCCGGCCAGGCGGAGATCGACTTCCGCTTCAACACGCTGCTCAAGGCCGCCGACACCCTGATGCTGTACAAGTACATCGTCAAGAGCACGGCCCTGGCCCACGGCCACACGGTCACCTTCATGCCCAAGCCGATCTTCGGTGACAACGGCTCCGGCATGCACTGCCACCAGTCGCTGTGGAAGGACGGCGAGCCGCTGTTCTACGACGAGGTCGGCTACGCGGGCCTGTCCGACACCGCCCGCTACTACATCGGCGGCCTGCTCAAGCACGCCCCGTCGCTGCTGGCCTTCACCAACCCGACGGTGAACTCCTACCACCGCCTGGTCCCCGGCTACGAGGCCCCGGTCAACCTGGTCTACTCCCAGCGCAACCGCTCGGCGTGCATCCGCATCCCGATCACGGGCTCCAACCCGAAGGCCAAGCGCATCGAGTTCCGCGTTCCGGACCCGTCCTGCAACCCCTACTTCGCCTTCGCCGCCCAGCTCATGGCGGGCATCGACGGCATCCGCAACAAGATCGAGCCGGTCGAGCCGGTCGACAAGGACCTCTACGAGCTCCCTCCGGAGGAGGCCCGTAACATCCCGCAGGTCCCGGGCTCGCTGACCGACGTGCTCGCCGCCCTGGAGGCCGACCACGAATACCTGCTGGAGGGCGGCGTGTTCACGCCGGACCTGATCGAGACCTGGATCTCCTACAAGCGCGAGCACGAGATCGACCCGATCCGGCTCCGTCCCCACCCGCACGAGTTCGAGCTCTACTACGACGTCTGATCGGTTAGGCCGTGACCTGCGGAAACCCTGACGGGTGATCCGCCGGGGCACATACCGGACACTCAGGCATCCCGCGTGAGGCCGTCGGGCGGCCGTCCGTTCAGGGCGCGCTCGACGGCCTTCCGCATGCGCTCCTCCCCCGACGGCGTGAGGCGCGTGCAGGCCCGTAGTGTGAACCCGGGATCCCCGGATGCCGGCCGGGGCGGCGTTGTTCAGCGCTCCCTGCTCGTCGTCGGCCGCCTTCTCGCACCTGGGTGCCGCCCATGGGCCGCCGTCATGCGTGTCACCCCGTGGGCCGGCGTCATGCGTACGGTCACACGGCCGGCCACCCTCGCCGTCGGCACCGCTCAGGGCGTGGGCCGCGGCGCGCACCTGGGCCCGGTAGCGCCGGCGCGCGTGTCTCGCCAGGAGATACAGGCCCGCGGCCGCCAGGTTCACGGCCGCCAGCCGGTGGAGCGGGAGGACGACCACGGTCGCCGTCGCGGCCGTCGGCGTCCCGCCGGGGCCGGGGATGGACACGGCGGCCCGGCACGGGCACCACAGGGGCGGGTCGAAGGTGGTGGCGATCTCGCGGGTGGCGCCCCGGCCCACGGTGAAGTCGGGGAAGGTGACGCTCTCCCCGTTCACCCGCAGCCGCAGGCGGTCGTCGCCGCGGAAGTCGCGGTGCACGTCCCGGTGTCGCGCACCGTGGTGGTGAAGGTGAGGGGCCCGCCGAGCGCGAAGCCCGGGGCGCGCGGGCCCGTGACCTCCGCCGAGTCGTCGACGGGTCCGGGGACGGCGATGTAGACCGGGGCGCCGATCCCCCGGTTGACCCGGATGTTGCCGGCACCGGTGCCGGCGGGCACCCTGAAGATCAGGGCGAGCTGGTGGTCTCCTGGCTCCGGGGCGGACGGCACGCTGATCCGGACGGACACCGACCTGGTCCTCCCCGCCGGCAGGCGGAAACGGTCAGGGGTGACGGTGACCCAGTTGCTGGCGGAGTAGGGGGCCTTGGGCTGGAAGAGCAGCGTCCCGTCCAGGTCGGGCTTGAAGTCGGCCTTGCGGACCTCGACGTCGATCGGGCGCTCGCCCTGGTTGACGACCTGGAACCGCTGTTTCTCACCGATGTCACCGGGTTGGACGGCGAGGCGGGTCGGGCTCACCGTCAGCGAGAAGTCCGTTCCGGGGGTGGGCGGGGCCGATCCCGCGCCGGCCGGCCCCGCCGCCAGCGGACCGGCCGGACCCACCGCCCACAGCAGGAACGCGCGGCCAGGACGGCGGCGCGCCCACGCCTTGGCCATACAGTCACCTTCGGCTCCACAGTGCCGCTGTCCGGGTGGGGGATGAGGGACCTGCCACGGGGTCCGCCTACAGGGTGGTGGCCACGTAGGTGAGGGTCGCGGAGTAGGTGTCGGGGCGCACGAACGGGATCGTGATCCGGTAGTCGTGCTCGAAGTCGTCTCCGGTCGAGGCCGACGGACCGGTTTTGCGGTACAGCTCGACCGGGCTCCCGTAGGTCAGCGGGACGAACGCGCCGCCGGTGATCTGCTCCACCAGCAGCGAGCTGATCGGGATGGTCTCGGGGTTGCCGCCGGTGCCCTGGAGTTCGGCGGCCGCCGGAAAGACCGTCACGGTGTAGCCCGCGAAGTTGTTGGTCGTCACGGTGAACTCCACCGGGTCGGCGGTCTCGACGGTCTCCGTGGGGCGGCCGGTGGGGGTGAAGGAGGGGGCGAGGTTCGTCAGCGTGATCGAGCCGAGCACCTCGACGTTCGCGGTGACGGTGTCCGAATCCGTCTCCCCCGGCGCGGCCTTGGCCGCCGAACTCGTCTCCCCCATCGACCTGGCGATGCCGGCCACGAGCATGCCTGTCACCATCGCCACCCGGCCTAGCCGTTTCTTGACATCGCCGATGCTCCCGTCCCATCCGGATAGATGACCAACCGGGTTGGCTACGTCACCGAAAGTAACATCACGGTAGGGATGCAGTGGAGATTGGTCACCGTGCGTAATACAGCGTGTCGTGACTTACCCAGACCCATCACGTACTCGGGTGACCCCGCGGTGCCCCCGGGCCGTTCCGGGCACCCGCGTGCGGCGTGAGGGCGCTCCGCCAGGACAGGAGATGACCGTTTCTCCACCTCACCGGCGTCATCGGCGCCGTCCTCCTCGTCCCGCCCCCCGGCGTCCTGCCTTCGACGGTCGCCTGCGGCGCGGAACAGCGGCGCATTAGGCAGAATGATCGTGATTTACGGTGATAAATCTAGGTGGGTGGACATGGCTGGGACGTCCCTGGGCGGACGGCGGCACCCGGGAATCCCCGTGCACCGCCGGTCGCTGGCCGCTGCGACCGTGCTCGTGGGGACCTTCCTGACCGTCAGCGGCTCGGTGCCGCTGCTGCCCGCCGTCCTGAACCGGGTGACCGCCATCGCCCACGCCATCCAGGCCGGGCAGGAGCAGCCGGGCTGGCCCGGCGGGGCGATCCCCTACTCCTGGGGCGGCGGTCACGACGACGCCCCCGGCCCCTCCTTCGGCACCTGCCAGGGCTACACCGGCGCGATCCGTCCCTGTCCCGCCACCAGGACCCTCGGCCTCGACTGCTCCGGGCTGGCCAGATGGGTCTACCGGCTGGCCTACGGCCGTGACGTCCTGGGGCCGGGCAACACCGACGACCACGTCAGGCGGCTGACGGAGGTGTCCGCCGCCAAGGCGCGCCCGGGTGACCTGGTGTTCTACGGCAAGATCGGCAAGCGCTCGGCGAAGACCCACCACGTGGGCATCTACATCGGCCAGGGCAGAATGATCAACGCGCTGAGGACCGGCACCGAGATACGGATCGACTCACTGAGAGCCGTGAAGGGCTTCGCCGGCTACTTCCGTTACCTGTAGAGACATCCGTACCCGTAGAAACCCGTAGGAGAGATATGCGCCTGGGCGTGATGTTCGACCGCGACCTGCCCCCGGAGTCACTCATCCCCTTCTGCCGCCATCTGGACGCGGCCGAGGTGGACGACGTCTGGGTGGTGGAGGACCTGGGCTGGACCGGATCGATCTCGTCGGCGGCCACCGCGCTCGCCGTCACCGAACGGCTCCGCGTGGGCATCGGGATCACCCCGGCGCCGCTGCGCAATCCGGCCCTGCTGGCCATGGAGCTCGGCAACCTGGCCCGCGTGCACCCCGGCCGCCTGGCGGCCGGGATCGGCCACGGCGTCCAGGACTGGATGCGACAGGTGGGCGCGCTGGCCCCCTCGCCGCTGGCCCTGCTGGAGGAGACCATCGTGGCCGTGCGCACGCTGCTGCGCGGCGAGACGCTCACCCTCCAGGGCCGGGCCGTACGGATCGACGGGGTGAGCCTGGTGCATCCGCCCGCGACCGCGCCACCGGTCCTCGCCGGGGTCGTACGGCCCCGCTCGCTGGAGCTGTCCGGGCGGGCGGCCCAGGGCACCATCCTGCCCGAGGGGGTCGGTCCGGCCCAGATCGCGGCGGCACGGGAGCTGACCGGCGGCGACGGCCACGAGCTGGTGGTGTTCACCAACCTGTACGTCGGCGACGACGCCTCGGTGGGCGCGCGGCTGGCGGCCGGTTCGGCGGAGTTCCTGCACGTCGCCCCGGACGAGGTCGTGATGGCGGTAGGCTCCCCCGCGGTCGCCGCCGACCAGGTCAGGTCGTTGTGGGAGGCGGGGGCCGACACGGTGGTGCTCCGCCCGTTCGGGCCGGACCCCCTGCCCCAGGTCGACCGGGTCCTGGCGGAGCTGCGCAACGGCTGACCTCCGTCCACGGGCCCGCGCGGCTCCGGCCCGAGCCGTGGCCGCACGCTCCGGCCCGGCATCCCGTGGGGCGCCGGGCTACGGGCGGCCGCCCCGGATGCCGGTCAGCCGGCGCAGGACGTCCCACCAGAAGGAGGCGCCGAACAGCAGTGCGACCACGCTGATCAGGTAGCCGGGCCAGTGGCCGGGGGTGGTCAGACGGTCCCACCAGACGCCGCCGTTCCAGTTGAAGGAGGGGTCCTCCGAGCCGTCGGGAGGGATCGTCACGCTCACGATGGCGTGGTCGAAGATCTTGACCAGGGCCGGGGAGCTGAAGGACTCGGTCACGCAGGAGTACGGTTCCACGGCGCCGGCCACGGCGCACTTGTCCTTGAGCGCGGCCAGGCCGTCCTGGCCGCCGCCCGCGATGGCGGCCACCCCGGCGCGGTAGGCGTTGTCGCGCAGCAGGGTCTTGCCGTACTCCAGCGCGTCCATGCTGAACAGCAGCGTCAGCACCAGGCCCAGCGCGAAGACCACCCACTTGACGTAGCGGCGGTAGAGCGTGGACAGCCGCTGCATCTCCCCGTCGAACCAGGACTCCACGCCCTTGCGGAACTTCCCCATGTCCCGCTGCGCGCCTTCCCAGACGCCCCGCAGGTGCCCGGCCAGCGGGCTGCCGATGGCCTCCAGCTTGGCGAGCAGGCCCTCGACCCCGCCCTCCTCGGCGGAGACCAGCTCCATCATCGCCCCGGAGAAGCGCTCGGGCGGGATGTCGGCGATGCTGGTCCGCGCTCCCCTGGGCCGGTCGATCTCCTGGAGCCGGCCGTACAGCCGGCCGGTCATGTCGACCGGCGGCGCGGGCGTCTCGGTGGCGAGCACCACTTCGGGGTCCACCGGGACCGGCTCGACCACCGGCGGCGGGGGCTCCGGATCGTGCCTGGGACGCGGATCGTCCTTGGAGAAGGGCAGCCTGGCGAAGACGTCGGCCACCTTCGCCGGGATCCACGAGCGGCCCTCCTGCGGGCCGCCGTCCATGGTGTCGCGGAGATAGGCCCACAGGAACTTGCTGCGGATGCCGAACAGCCTGACGAAGCCCTCGTTGACCCCGCTCACCAGAAGCGACAGGAACAGGAAGGCCAGCACCAGGCCGATGGCCAGATCAACGTAAACAGATATCAAAATGGATCACCCGCACCGTTGATACACGTCTGTCCCGCCAAGCGCAATGCCCTCCGTGCGAACGGCTCGGCCGGCGTGACGGCGGGCCGGGCTGGTCTTCCCGGAAGGTCCGGCTCAGTCTTCGTAGAAGACGCGCTCCACGACCTGGCGGGCCCGGCGGGTGACCCGGCGGTAGTCGTCCACGAGGTCCTCGCTGCTGTCGGGCGGGTAGCCCAGGGCGCGGGAGATCAGCGCGCGCTCGCGCAGGTCGCCCGGGATGGAGTCGGCGGCGCGGCCCCGGACCAGGACGATGGCGTCGCGGATGCGCGAGGCGGACCGCCACGCCTGGGCGAGCGAGGACTCGTCCGCGGCCGTCAGCAGGCCCTCGGCGACCGCCGCGCGCAGCGTCTCCAGGGTCCGGGTGGTCCGCAGCGACGGCAGCCGTCCGGCGTGACGGAGCTGGATGAGCTGGGCCACCCACTCCACGTCGGACAGCCCGCCCGGGCCGAGCTTGGTGTGCAGGGCCGGGTCGGCTCCACGGGGCAGCCGTTCGGCCTCCATCCGCGCCTTCAGCTTCCTGATCTGCAGCACCGCCGCGTCGGGGATGCCGCCGGCCGGATAGCGCAGCGGGTCGGCCAGCGTGAGGAGGGCCGTGCCGAGCTCGGGATCGCCGGCGGAGAAGCGGGCGCGCAGCAGCGCCTGGGACTCCCACGGCGACGACCAGCGCCCGTAGTAGGCGGCGTAGGAGGCGAGCGTGCGCACCAGCGGCCCCTGGCGGCCCTCGGGGCGCAGGTCGGGGTCGATGAGCAGCGGCGGGTCGGGGGCGGGCAGGGACAGCAGGCGGCGCAGCTCGTTGGCCACCGCGAAGGCGGCGTCGGTGGCCTCCCTCTCCGGGACCCCCGGGAGCGGCCCGTGCACGAACATCACGTCGGCGTCGCTGCCGTAGGAGCATTCGAACCCGCCCAGGCGGCCCATCGCGATCACCGCGAACCTCGTGCCCAGGGGGACGCGCCGCTCCATCTCGACCTTGCTGATCGCGGCGTCCAGCGCGGCCTGGACCGTCGTGTCGTTGAGCGTGGACAGCGCCTGGCCGACCTTCTCGATGTCGATGTGCCCGGTGAGGTCGGCCACCGCCGTGCGGAACAGCTCCCTGCGCCGCAGCCCGCGCACCGCGGCCACCGCGCTCTCGGCCTCCGTGGGGTGGCGGCCGACCGTGGCCCGCGCCTCGGCCAGCAGCGCCTCGGCGGGCCGGGGGGCCAGCTCCGCGTCCGAGCCGAGCATCGCCACCGCGTCGGGGGCGTGCAGCAGCAGGCCGGTGACGTAGCGGCTGGTCCCCAGCAGCCGGGCCAGCCGCGAGGCCACCGCGGTCTCGTCGCGCAGCAGCCGTAGGTACCACGGGGTGGCGCCGAGCTTGTCGGAGATCTGGCGGAAGCCGAGCAGGCCGCCGTCGGGGTCGGGGGCGTCGGCGAACCAGCCGAGCATGACGGGCAGCAGGGTCCGCTGGATCGCCGCGCGGCGCGAGACGCCGCTGGTCAGCGCGCCGATGTGGCGCAACGCCCCGGCCGGGTCGGTGTAGCCGAGCGCCTCCAGGCGGGCCTGCGCGGCGGCGGCCGACAGCCGGGTCTCCGACTCCGGCAGGCGGGCCACGGCCTGCAGCAGCGGCCGGTAGAAGAGCTTCTCGTGCAGGCGCCTGGCCTCCATCGCGTGCCGCTTCCACCGGGTGGTGAACTCTCCCACCGGGTCGCTGGTCATGCCCAGGCTCCGGCCGATCCGCCGCAGGTCGGCGGCGCCCTCGGGCACCACGTGGGTACGGCGGAGCCGGTGCAGCTGGATCAGGTGCTCGACCCGGCGCAGGAAGGTGTACGCCTCGGCGAGGGCCTTGGCGTCGTCTCTGCCGACGTAGCCGCCCCGGGACAGGGCGGCCAGGGCGGAGAGCGTGGCACGGCGGCGCAGCAGCGGGTCCAGCCGGCCGTGGACGAGCTGGAGCAGCTGGACGGCGAACTCGATGTCGCGCAGGCCGCCCGGTCCGAGCTTGAGCTGGCGTTCGGCCCCGTCCCCGCGGACGTGCTCCTCGACCCGGCGGCGCATGGCCTGCACGTCCTCGACGAACCTGTCGCGGGTGGCGGCCTGCCAGACCATCTCGTTCATCGCCGAGACGTACTGCTCGCCGAGCTCGGAGTCGCCCGCCACCGGGCGGGCCTTCAGCAGCGCCTGGAACTCCCACGTCTTGGCCCAGCGCCGGTAGTAGGCCTGGTGGCTGGCCAGGGTGCGGACCAGCGGGCCGGCCTTGCCCTCGGGGCGCAGCGCGGCGTCCACCTCCCACAGCGACCCCTCGGGGGTGCTGGCCGAGCAGGCGCGCATCATGCCCTGGGCCAGGCGGGTGGCGAGCCGGAGGGCCTGGGTCTCGTCGACGCCCTCGCGCGGCTCGGCCACGAAGACGACGTCGACGTCGCTGATGTAGTTGAGCTCGCGCGCCCCGCACTTGCCCATGCCGATGACGGCCAGCCGTACCGAGCCGGGCTCGGCGTGCTCGGCGCGGGCGACGGCGAGCCCCGCCTCCAGCGCGGCCCCGGCCAGGTCGGACAGCTCGGCGGTGACCTCGGTGAGCGAGACCACGCCGGTGACGTCCCGGGCGGCCAGCCGGAGCAGGCGTCCCCGGTAGGCCGCCCGGAGCGCCACCAGGGTGGCGGTGCCCGCGTCCGCGGCCCGCGGCTCGGGGTCGTCGGGCTCGGCCCCGACCGCGGCCAGCAGCTCGGCGCGGAGCTCCTGCGCGCTCGGGCGCCGTACGGCCTGCACCCCGCCGAGGAGGCCCCAGTGCTCGGGATGCTTGACCACGTGGTCGCCGAGCGCGGAGCTGACGCCGAAGACGCCGAGCAGCCGGGCCCGCAGGCCGGCGTCGGCGCGGAGCGCTCCGAGGACGCCCGGGTCCTGCTCGGCCAGCCGGCTCAGCGAGGTGAGCGCCAGGTCGGGATCCGCCGCGGCGACCAGGGACTCCAGCAGCCCGAGGTCGCCGACCGCCTCGGGTCCCAGCCCGTCGAGCAGCCGCTCGGCCCTGGCCCCGTCGGCGAAGCCGATCCTGGCCAGCCTCCCGGCGGTCGTCTGCATGCGGGGCACGGCGCTCACCGACCCTCCGTCGTCGTCGATCGCAAGCACGGGCGGCCCCTTCCCCGATCCCTACCCCGACATCCCTACCCCGGCGGATCGAAAGGCGCGCGTCTGCCCGCGGTCACGCTCGCCTCCGGCCCCCACCGGATCGTACGAGGGCGGCGAACCGCTCGGCGAGCTGCCGCCAGGTGCCGGCCAGGCGCTCCTCGGCCTCCTTCACCTGCGTGTTGAGCTCCTCGACCGAGTAACCCTGGGCGGTCAGGTGATCGGCGGAGCCGCCGGTCCAGCCGGTGAAGATCTCGGCGGTCGCCTCGGGGTGGAACTGCACCGCCCACGCCCGCTCCCCCAGCCGGTAGGCCTGGTCGGGGTAGGGGTCGCCGGTGGCCAGCCGTACGGCGCCCTCGGGGAGGCGGGTCATCGCGTCTCGGTGGTACTGGACGGCCGGGGCGGGGCCGAGCCCGGCGAACAGCGGGTCGGCGCCGGCCTCCGGGAGCGGGACGACCTGTCGCGCGCCCACCTCCAGCCCGTGCTCGCCCCGTTCGACGGCGCCGCCGCAGGCGAGCGTCATGAGCTGGGCGCCCAGGCAGATCCCCAGGGTCGGCACGCCGCCCTCGACCGAGACGCGGATCAGGTCGCGGGTGGCGGGCAGCCAGGGGAAGCGCCCGTCCTCCCAGGCCGCCGCCTCGCCACCGAGCACGATCAGCCCGTCGGCGGCCCGCTCGGGCACCGCCTCGCCCAGATAGGGCCGGACCACCTCGCAGCCGGCCCCGGCCGCGGCCAGCCACCCGGCGAAGAATCCCAGGCCGGCGTCTGCTTCGTGCTCGATGACGGTAATCCTCATGCGGCAATTATCGGCCTTCGGTAGTACAGGACCCATATCAATCCATAGTGCACGCCTCTGATGGATATAACCGAAAGGAGGTGATTATCCGGACATTGACCTCGGCTGAGGGCACCCGCCACCATGAAGGCGGTGCCAGGCGATCGGCCGGCCGTGCGTACGGCCGCGCTCGACGAGCGGCGCGGGACCGCGACCGGCGAGACGCGACCGCCGCCCGGCGCGTGATCCGTCCCGCCGACCCTGAGGAGAACCCCTTGAGCCCTGTCTTCGGCGATGTCGAGGTCCCCGGCGGACGGCTGCGCGTCGCCCGGTTCGGCACCGGGCCACGCCTGATCGTGGCCGTGCACGGCATCACCGCCTCGCTCATGGCCTGGAGCGGGGTCGCCCGGCGGCTGCCCGCCGAGTGGTCGCTGGTCGCGATGGACCTGCGGGGCCGGGGCCACAGCGCCGAGCTGCCCGGGCCGTACGGCCTGCGGCGGCACGCCGAGGACGTCAACCTGGTCGCCCGCTCCGTGGGCGCGGAGTCCGACATCGTGCTCACCGGCCACTCGATGGGCGCCTACGTCGCCGCGCTCGCCGCGGCCGACCGCGACTACGCCAAGGTCGTGCTGGTCGACGGGGGGCTCCCGCTGCCCCTGCCGACGGGCCTGGACCCCGACGAGGTCCTGTCGGCCACGCTCGGCCCGGCCATCGCCCGGCTCAGCCAGACCTTCCCGAGCACCGACGCCTACGTCGGCTTCTTCAAGGCGCACCCGGCCTTCGCCGGCAACTGGAACGACCTGGTGGAGGAGTACGTCCGCTACGACGCGGCCGGCCCCGAGGGGGCGGTGCGCTCACGGGCGCAGCAGGAGCCGGTCCGCCAGGACGGCCGGTGGCTGCTCACCGAGAGCGAGGCGATCGGCGCCGCGCTGCACGCGCTGAAGCCGCCGCTGTCACTGCTGCGGGCCCCACGCGGGCTGCTGGACCAGCCCGTCGGCATGATCCCCGACGAGCTGGCCGCCGTCTGGACCGGCCGGTTGCCCGCTCTGGAGGACGAGCTGGTCGAGGACTGCAACCACTACACGATCCTGATGGAGGACCGCTGCGCCGCGCTGGTCGCCGACCGCCTGGTCCGGTGACCGGCGGCGCCGCGGCGTGACCTGCCCGGCCCGCGTCTCCCCCGCGGGCCGGCCTCTCACCCGGCGGGCACGCGCCGGGCGGCGACCCGTCCGGCGTCCGGCCAGCGGACCTCCCAGACCCAGCCGAGCCGCTCGAACAGCCAGATCAGCCGGGCGCTCGGATCGATCTGGCCGCGGAGCACCCCGTGCCTGGCGCAGGTGGGGTCGGCGTGGTGCAGGTTGTGCCACGCCTCCCCCAGCGAGACCAGCGCCAGCCACCGCACGTTGCGGGAGCGGTCCCTGACCGCGAACTCCTCCTTGCCGAAGGTGTGGCAGATCGAGTTGATCGACCAGGTCACGTGGTGCAGGACGAAGACGCGCACGGGTCCGCCCCAGAAACAGGCGGTGAGCGCGGCCTGCCAGGAACCGCCCCACAGGCCGCCGGCCAGCGCGGGCAGACCGAGCGAGAGCAGCACGACCGGCACGTAGGTCAGGTTGTGCGACAGGAACCTGATGGGCCGGTCGGCGAGCAGGTCGGGGCAGAAGCGCCGCCTGGAGGTGCGCTCGGGGCTGAACAGCCAGCCGACGTGGGCGTGGGAGAGCCCCCTGGCCAGCCCGGCGAAGCCGGGACCGAACCGCCAGGGCGAGTGCGGGTCGCCCTCCTTGTCGGCGTACTTGTGGTGGCGCCGGTGATCGGCCACCCAGCGGATCACCGGCCCCTGCAGCGACATACCCCCGGCGACGGCCATGAGCACCCGCAGCCACGTCCTGGCCTGGAAGGAGCGGTGGGTGAAGTGCCGGTGGTAGCCGACGGTGACGCCGAACCCGGTGACGAGATACATCGCCACGGCGATGATCACGTCCCGCCATCCCAGCCCCCATCCCCAGGCGAACGGGACTGCGGCCAGCACGGCGAGGAAGGGCACGACGACGAACAGGACGATCAGCAAGCGCTCGAACCACGGCACGGGCGCGGCGGCGAGGTCCGGCGGCACGGCGGAAGGGGAGGCCATGCCCGCCGAACCTAATCGCCCGCCGTGCCGGAAACTGCACCCCGGGAGGCGATTTATCCGGTGGAAGTTGTCACCCGGGTCAGCAGGTCGCCCGGTAGGGCACCTCCGGGGAGAGGTATCTGCGCCAGCCGTCCGGGGGGAGACCGCCGCCCGCGCGCCGGCAGACGGCCGCCGACAGCGCGCCGGGCCCCAGCGGCCGCTCCACGATCGCCCCGTCCCAGCCGATGACGCGCAGCGACCGGCCGCCCGGGGTGAAGGCCAGGTCCATCACCCCGGAGACGCCGAGGTCGGCCAGGCCGAAGCCCTGCCCGGTGCCGGCGTCCCACAGGCGCACGGAATCACCCGTGGTGGCCAGCAGGCTCCCGTCGGGAGAGAACACCACCCTGCCGACCTCGGACACGTGGGCGTCGGCGACCGGTCCCCGCGGCGTCCCGCTCGCCGCGTCCCACAGCCGGACCCGCCCCTGACCGTCGCCCACGGCCAGGGACCCGCCGCGGGGGGCGAAGGCGGCCGCGGTGGCCCCCTCCATCCCGGGGACGTCCCGTGCCGCGCCGTCGGCGAGGCTCAGCAGCCCGTTGCGCGTGCCGCCGTACGCCAGGCGGTCACCGCCCGGCCCGAAGGCGACGACCTGGGCGTCGACGCCCAGCGGGCGGCCCGGGCGACCGGAGGCGACGTCCCAGATCCGCACCGCGTTCCGGCCGCCCTCCGTCCCCGCGACCGCCAGGCGGCGGCCGTCCGGGGTGAACGCGAGGCCGTAAGTCCCCCCGGCCTCCCATCTCAGCTCCCTGACCCGTCTCATCGTGGTGAGGTCCCACAGCGTGACGGCCGGGACGTCGCCGGGTCCGATGGCGAGGGTCCGCCCGTCGGGGCTGAAGGCCAGGGCGTTCTTCTGGTAGCCCTCCTGCTCCGGGCCGGGCACCTCGATACGGCGCAGCCGGCGCCGGCCCGCCACGTCCCACAGTTCGACGGCCCGCTCCCCCTCGACCCGGCGCTGCACGGCGACGAGATCGCCGCCGGGGCGGAAGGCCGCTCCGAGCAGCAGGCCGCCGTCCACCGGGCGCCCGCCGGCGAAGGTGGCGACGTCCAGGGAGACCACCCGGCCGGCGGGGTCGGCGTAGCGCACCGTCCGCCCGTCGGCGGTGAAGCGCAGGTTCTCGGAGTCGGGCACGGCCATCCCGCGCCGGAGCACGGACAGGCCGCCGGCCACCCGTATGACCTCCAGCCCGTAGGGGCCGAGCACGGCGGCGAGCCGGCCGTCCGGGCTGAGCACCACGTTCCCGTCGACCGTGGTGTCCACGCTCCGCGCGATCAGCCGGCCGGTCCGCGGGTTCCAGAACGACGTGCTGCCGCCGCCGTTGAGCGCCAGGACCCTCCCGTCCCGGCTGACGGCCACGTCGGTGACGGCGTGGCCGGCCGCCGGGACCGGCATCCGCCTGCCGGTGCGCAGGTCCCAGAGGTGGACCGGGCCACCGCCCTGCACGGTGGTGGCCGCGTAGCGGTCGTCTCCCCCGATCTCGACCTGGTACAGGCCGGGGGTCTCGGGCACCCTGAGCACGACCCGGCCGGTCGCCACCTCGCGGATCACGTGTTCCGTCTTCGAGGAGGAGACCAGCACCTTCCCCGCCGGACCGAGCCGGGCCGAGTCCCCGGCGGCCCCGAACGCGCCCGGCAGCCGGGCGCCCGCGGCCAGATCCCACAGGGTCACCCCCTTCGGGGTGTCGACGGCGGCGTGACGGGCGGAGGCGGACACGCCCAGGGCGCCGAGGCCGGGGGTCTCGATCGTCCGCAGCCGCCTCCCGGTGACGGCGTCCCACACCCGGATGGCGTCCTTGCCCACGCCGACCAGGGTCGCGCCGCCGGGGCCCAGGGCGTACCGCGCGCCGGGCTCGGGGGGATCCAGCGCCCCCACATCCTGCTGCACCAGCGAGCTGAACAGCGCCGCACGCGTCTCGCGGACGTCGGACAGCCGCCAGGCGGCCACGCTGAGCCGCATGGCCGTGACCGGGTCGCCCTGCCGGAGGTCGTCGGCGTAGGCCGCCAGGCGGCGCGCCTCCGCCTGCTCGAGCGAGCGGGCCAGCTCCATCCGCCGGCTCTCGGCGAGCGCGACCGCGACCAGGGTCACGGCGAGCAGCCCCGCGAGGACGCCGGTCACCGCGCGGCGGGTGCGGGCCCGCCGCCGGGTCAGGGCGGCGGCCGCGGCGAGGAACTCCGTCTCGGTGTCGTTGAGCTTCAGGTGACGGCGCCCGGTGGCGGCCCACTGCATGGCCTGCTCCAGGGGCGGCCCGTGGAACAGGTCGGTGTCCCGGTGGCCGCGCCGGTCCCAGCGCCGGGCGGCCTCGCGCAGCTCGGCGTGGACGCCCAGCCCCGGGCGTTCGACCTCGACCCACTCCCGCAGCCGGGGCCAGGCCGGCAGCAGTCCCGGCCGGGTGATCCGCACGTCCTTCGGGGACACGCCGAGCAGTCCCGCCTCGGACAGCACGGCGATCACCCCCTCGGCCCCGGGGCCGAACTCGCCGCGGTCGGCGCTGCGGACGCCGTGCCCGTCGGCGCTGACCAGGCGGAGCAGGACCTCGGGGACCTGCCGCTGCTCCTGCGGGCTCAGCCGGGCGAACACCTCCTCGGCGAGCCGTCCCAGCGTCGGGGCGCCCTCGGGCCCGGCCGGGCGCAGGTCGGCGGCGACCCGCACGCCCTCGTCGAGGGTGGCGTGCCCGAGCAGCCCGAGCAGCAGGTCACCGGCCGCGGGCCGGCCGTCCGGCTCCTTGGCGAGCGCGGCGAACACCAGTCCGCGCAGCGGCTCGGGCAGCACGGACACGTCGGGCTCGCTGGTGAGCACGCGGTACATGGCGGCGCCGGCCGACTGCGCGTCGAAGGGGTCATGCCCGGTGGCGGCGTAGAGCACGACCGCGCCCCAGGCGAAGACGTCGGCGGCCGGGCCCGCCCGGCCGCCGTTGAGCGCCTCGGGCGCCATGTACTTCGGCGTGCCTATCATGGCGCCGGTCGCGCTCAGCGTCATCTCCTCGGTCCGCGCGATACCGAAGTCGATCACTCTGGGGCCGTCCGGGCCGAGCAGCACGTTGTCGGGTTTGAGGTCGCGGTGGACCACCCCGGCGGCGTGCACGGCGGTCAGCGCGGTGGCCACCGCGACGGCGAGCCGGTGCACCGCGTCCTGGCCCAGCGGGCCGGAGTCCTGTACGGCCTGGCGCAGGCTGGGGCCGGCGACGAACTCGCTGACGATGTACGGGCGGTCGGCCTCCAGATCGGCACCGATGATCCGGGCGGTGCAGAAGGAGGCCACCCGGGTCGCGGCCGTCACCTCCTTCGCGAGGCGGGCCCTGACCTGCCCGTTGCCCGCAGCGCCGGGGTGCAGGGCCTTGATCGCGACCCGTCCGCCGGCCCCGTCGTAGGCCTCGTACACCACTCCCTGGCCGCCCACGCCGAGACGCCCCGCGAGCAGGTAGCCCCCGATCCGCTGCGGGTCGTCGGGGGCCAACGGCTGTGATTCCATGTGGGATCAGACGCCGGAGAGATCGTTCTGGTTCGGCCCGGGAGCCGACCGGCGGCGCCCGGCCTCCAGGGGGTCACGGGCGGCCCGCCGTCCCGGCCCCGGGGCGGGGTCAGGCGGGGTGATCCGGACGGGTCAGGCGGGGATGATCCAGACGGCCTTGGCGGCGGCCACCAGGGTGCCGTCCACCTCGTAGACGGCACTCTCGCCGAAGAGCTTGCGGCCCTCCCGGCCGGTGGCGCGGCCCACCACGGAGTAGGTGCCGCCGGGGTAGACCCGGCGGTGGACCTGCGCGGTCAGCCGGCCGAGCAGGGCCGACTCGCCGGGCCCGAAGTGGGCCCAGCCGGTGACGCAGTCGAGCGCGGCCCAGATGATCGAGTCGGGGACGGCCCCGTCCTCGTCGGTGACGGTCATCGGCACCCGCCAGCCGGCGGCGACCACGTCGGTGCCGGACACCGGGCCGGGGAAGATCCGCAGGCCGTCGCCGGGGTCGCGCATGCCGCAGGCGAAGCAGCCGGGGAAGGCGTGGCCGGTGAGCCCGGCGAAACCGCTCTCGGCGAGGGCCGCCTTGTTGAAGGGGACGAAGGCCGGGGCGTCGAGCTGCTCGGCGACCGGGATGGCCTCGACGAGGAGGGTGTCGCCGTGGGTGAGGGTGGCGGTGTTGGCCAGGTGGCGCACGGCCAGCTCGGTCTCCAGCGGCGTGGGGGCGTGCAGCGTGACCTCGACGGCCGAGTCGTGCCGGGCGCCGTGCAACGCCTCGGTGACCGTGCCCGCGATCCATCCGCCGTTCGCGGTGCCCTCAGGCCCGCGGAAACGCGCCGGAACGGTCAACACGGTCTGCAGCTCGGCAGCCGTCGTCATGCCGCACCTCCTATTGCCTTATATGGCTATTGATCCTCAAAAATCACTCTAAACAGACCGACCGATTTTACCGGAGTCGTTGCGTACACAGCGAACCAGGGGTCGGTGGTCCCGGGCAGCCGGGACCCGGGCGGCATGCCGTCCGGCGTGCGCTCACGGTGGAGGACCCGCCCCGTGGGCGGCGGCCGCACGAGCGCGCCGCCGGCCGTCCCGGACGGAGCGCCGGCGCGCACGGCGCAGAGCATACTCCCGGGAAACTCTCCGCTGCCTGTGTTTGATCGGATATCTCGTACGGCCCGCCGCCGGCCCGGAGCGGATGAGACGGCCCGGGGTCAACGATCCTTCACCGTTGGCCCCGCGCCCTCAGACTGCGAGAATCTTCCGCTGGTCTTACAGCACCGGCAGGTAGCGGCCGAGCTCGAACTCGGTGACCTGGCGGCGGTATTCGCGCCACTCGGTCCGCTTGTTGCGCAGGAAGTAGTCGAAGACGTGCTCGCCGAGGGTCTCGGCGACCAGCTCGCTGCGCTCCATGACCGCGATCGCCTCATCCAGCGACTGGGGCAGCGGCTGGATGCCCAGCGCGCGGCGCTCGACCGAGGTCAGCGCCCAGACGTCGTCCTCGGCGCCGGGGGGCATCTCGTAGCCCTGCTCGATGCCCCTCAGGCCCGCGGCCAGGATCACCGCGAAGGCCAGGTAGGGGTTGCAGGCCGAGTCGAGCGAGCGGAACTCGATGCGGGTCGAGCCGCTCTTGTGCGGCTTGTACATCGGCACCCGGACCAGGGCCGAGCGGTTGTTGTGGCCCCAGGAGATGTAGCTCGGGGCCTCGCCTCCGGCCCCGGCGATCGCCTCGGCGCCGCCCCACAGGCGCTTGTAGGAGTTGACCCACTGGTTGCAGACCGCGGTGATCTCGGCGGCGTGCGCGAGCAGGCCGCCGATGAAGGAACGGCCGACCTTGGACAGCTGGTAGTCGGCGCCGGGCTCGTAGAAGGCGTTGCGGTCGCCCTCGAACAGCGACATGTGGGTGTGCATGCCGGAGCCGGGGTATTCGGTGAAGGGCTTGGGCATGAAGCTCGCCCAGATGCCCTGCTCCAGCGCGACCTCCTTCATGACCAGCCGGAAGGTCATGATGTTGTCGGCGGTGGTGAGCGCGTCGGCGTAGCGCAGGTCGATCTCCTGCTGGCCGGGGCCGCCCTCGTGGTGGCTGTATTCGACCGAGATGCCCATCGACTCCAGCATCATGATCGCGTTGCGCCGGAAGTCGTGGCCGGAGCTGTGCGGGGTGTGGTCGAAATAGCCGCCGTCGTCGATCGGCTCGGGGCGCGCGCCGCGCTCGGGCCGGTTCTTCAGCAGGAAGAACTCGACCTCGGGGTGGGTGTAGAAGCTGAAGCCCATGTCGGAGGCCTTGGCCAGGGTGCGCTTGAGCACCCAGCGCGGGTCGGCGTGCGAGGGCGAGCCGTCCGGCATGAGTATGTCGCAGAACATCCGGGCCGCGCCCGGCGTCTCGCTGCGCCAGGGCAGGATCTGGAACGTCGACGGGTCGGGCTTGGCCAGCATGTCCGACTCGTAGACGCGGGCGAAGCCCTCGATGGCCGAGCCGTCGAAGCCGATGCCCTCGGCGAAGGCCCCTTCGAGCTCCGCGGGGGCGATCGCCACCGACTTGAGGAAGCCGAGGACGTCGGTGAACCACAGCCGGATGAACCGGATGTCGCGCTCCTCGAGGGTGCGGAGAACGAACTCCTGCTGGCGGTCCAAAACTCTCTCCTTCATCGCCGACTCCGACGTGGTGCGACACGCCTGGTCTTCTACCAGTCTGCCCGCTCCGTGTTTCGCACACGTTACGAGCAACGGCGGTGAGATGCGGCATCGGAGCCGCCGTGCCCATGCGTGACCTGCCTCGTCGTGCCTCCGCGTGACCTGCCCCATCCCCTCCTACAGTGTGCGCCGGAGCGGCTGAAGTTCTATTCGGGGGAAGAGACGATGCGCACCGGACTTGACAGACCATCGGGCGGGGCCACGCTGCCGGTCCCGCTCACCGAACGGCTGGCGGCGATGGCGGCTCCGTGCCCCATGCACCCGTCGACGTACCAGATCGAGGCCGCGGTGCTCGACTGGTCCCGCAGGGTCGGCCTGGACACCGAGCCCGGCGCGGGCGCGCACCTGCTGGCCGGGCGGGCCTTCGCCCGGTACGGCATGGGCACGGCCACGCTGTTCGCGCGCTGGCTGACCTGGACCTCCCGCTTCCGCGAGGAGCCCTCGGCGCTCGCCGGGGTGCTCACGGTGGCCGGCGGCGGCGAGCCGGGGCCGCCGCTGGAGCGGGCCTTCGCCGACCTGTGGCGGAGCTGCGCGCCCGGGATGGGCGACGAGTGGCGCGCGCGGTTCCTGGCCGGGCTGAGCGCCCAGCACGCGGCGCTGCTCGACACCCGGACGCCGCCGGTCGAGGAGTATCCGGCGCTGGGCAGGGCCCGGTCCGGTCAGTGCCTGTTCGACCTGGTGGAGCCCTGCATGGGGGTGGAGGTGCCCGCGCCGGTCCGCGAGAGCGCGCAGTGGCGGGCGGTCGTCGAGGCGAGCGGCGACGTGACCGCCTGGTGCGACGACCTGGCCGCCGGGAGCGGCTACGTGGCGGCGGCCTCGGCCTCCCTGGGCCTGTGCGGCGCGGCGGCCGAGCAGTGGGTGGTCGACCGGGTCGTGGACCGGATGGAGGAGCTGTGGGCCGCCGCCCGCGCGATCCCCGTGGTCGTGGAACGGCACGGGCTCGGCTTCGCCGACTCCCGCGAGGTGGTCCAGGTGGCCTGCGCTTTCTTGACCATTCCCAGGGCTTACCTGGAGTTGCTCCTAGAATCACCCCGCTATCGTCACTTGCGGTAACCGCTTGAGTTCTTCACGTAACCAGGAGGTCAAGATGAGCCCTGAACTTCTCAAGCACAAACTGGAGCGCGCCTTCGCGCACATGGACGTGAACGGCGACGGGAAGATCGAGCGCGACGACCTGCTCGGCCTGGGGGCCCGGATCCTGATCGGCTTCGGCGAGTCGCCGACCTCGCCCGCCGGCAGCAGGCTCGTCGAGGGCTTCGAGTCGATCTGGCGGACCCTCTCGGCCGAGATCGACGCCGACGGCGACGGCGCGATCTCCCCCGAGGAGTTCCGCACCGGCATGATCTCGGCGTTCGCCGAGGGAGACCGGTTCGACACGGCGTTCAGGCCGGCCGCCGAGGCCCTCGCGGCGCTCTGCGACGCCGACGGCGACGGGCTCGTCGACCCGGCCGGGTTCCGGGTCCTGCTGACCGCGTTCGGCACGGCGCACGACGACGTGGACACGGCTTTCGACCGGCTCGACCGGGACCGGGACGGCACCATCGCCTCCGGCGAGCTGGTCGAGGCGGTCCGGCAGTACTACACGAGCGCCGACCCGAACGCGGCCGGCAACTGGCTGTTCGGTCCGCTGTAGTGACGCTGACACAGACGCTGACACAGACGCCGCCCCGGGAGGCCACCGGGACGGCCGGCCAGGCGGGGACGCGGCCACCGCGGGAACGGGCTCCCGCGGTGGCCGCGGCCTTGCTGCTGCCTCTCGCCGACCGGGTCCCGGTGATGGCCGCCCCGTGCCGGATGCACTCCTCGGTCGACCGGATCGAGACCGCCCTCGCCGAGTGGTCCTGGGAGATGGGGCTGGAGACGCCCGCGCGGGCGGGGTTCGAGCGGATGGCCGGCCGGGCCTTCGCCGGTTTCGGCATGGACTCGGCCCTGCTGTTCGCCAAGTGGCTGACCTGGCTGTTCCACTTCGACGACGAGTGGGACGAGAAACCGGCCGGGCACGCCGCCGAGATCGTGGGGGCCGCCTTCGCGCGCCTCGGACGCCTGGCCCGCGTCACGCCGCCCCAGCCGCGGGAGGCCGTACCGGCCCGGGAGCGGCAGGCCGTGGCGGCCCGGGCGGAGGGCACCGCGCCGGTCGAAGCGGCCTTCCAGGACCTGTGGCGGATCACCGCCGGGCGGATGAGCGCGCGGTGGCGGGAGCGGTTCGCCCAGGGGCTGCGGGAGCAGGGGGCGGCCTGCCGCGCGGAGGCGGACAACCGGCGCGCCGGACGGGTCCCCTCGGCCGGGGAGTATCCGGCGCTCCGGCGTGGGACCGCCGGGCCTTACCTGTTCGACCTGGTGGAGCCGTGCCTGGGGGTGGAGGTGCCGGCCAGGCTGCGGGAGAGCCCGACCTGGCGGACCCTGGTGGAGTCCTGCAACGACGTCACCGCCTGGTGCAACGACGTCGCCTCCTACCCCAAGGAGCGCGCCAACGGGGACGTGCACAACTACGTGACGGTCGCCGCCGCCGCGTTCGGGCTCCCGGACTCCGGCGCGGTGGCGTGGGTGAACGACCGGATCGCCGAGCGCGCGCAGGACCTGCGGGCCGCCGCCATGCGGCTGCCCGGGCTGTTCGACCGGTTCGGGCTGTCACCGGCGCAGGCCAGGGACGTCAGCAAGGTGGCGTGCGCCTTCCTGTCGGCTCCCCGGGCCCAGTTGGAGTGGCTCCTGGAGTCCAGCCGGTACGGCGTGACCTGAGGTGACCGCCCGCCTCGTACGGGCCTCCGCGGGCCTTGGCGGGTCTCCACGGTGCGCCGTGGAGGGGCGTGTCCGGCGGGCCGGAGCGCGCCGGACACCCGGCGCGGGGCGGGCGGCCGCACCCGCCGCCCCGCCGCCGTCCGGTCAGGACGCGCAGACCAGTGAGTCGCCCACCGGGGTGCGGCGGTAGACGACCTCACGGCCGAGGCGGCGGCGGGTCACCAGGCCCCCGTCGGCCAGGACGGCCAGGTGCTGGCTGACCGCCCCCGGGGTGAGGGCCATCCGGCGGGCGAGCCCCGAGGTGGTCGCGGGCTCGGCCAGGGCGGTCAGGATCTGCGCCCGGGTGCGGCCGAGCAGCGCGGCGAGGGCCCCGGGGGCGGGCGGCGGGCCGGCGGCCCACAGCGTGCCCACGCCCGTCGCCGGGTAGAGGAGCATCGGCTGGTACGGCTCGACCATCACGGCCGTGTCCGGCCAGTAGAAGGCGGTCGGCACCAGCACCAGGCCGTCGCCGCCGATCGGCTCGGAGTAGCGCCAGGGCCGGGCCACGCTGAGCCGGTCGCCGTGCCAGCGCACGCTCGGGTGCAGGTCGGCGAAGAGTTCGCGGGCCCCGCCCACGGCGAGCTGCCGGGAGCGGCGCAGCACGTCCGCCTCCAGCAGGCCGTAGATCCGGGGCCAGAACTCGGCGAAGGCCGTCTCCCAGTAGCGCTCCAGGGTGTCGGCGACCCGTGCCACCCCCGCCTCGGGGTCGGCCGTGAAGCGCTCGATGACGCGGGGGTCGGACCCGCTGACCCGGCCCGCCTCCTCGGCCGCCCGCCCCGGGGGCGTGCGCCGCACCCGGTCGAGGTCGGCGGCGAAGTCGGGCATCGGGGTCTCGGGGGTGGGGGTGACGAAGTCGACGAGATAGCCCCGGAGCGGGACCAGCGCGAACAGCTCCGACAGGTCGAGGCCGGTCAGGCGGGACCGTACGGCGCGCACCCAGGGCAGGTGGAGGGAGTGCCTGGCCGGGTCGCGCAGCGCGCGCAGGCTCGTGACCAGCTCCCAGATCGGGGAGAAGGCGAAGCGGATCCGGGCCACGTCGTCCGGCGCGAAGATCCACTCGACGTGGCAGGACTTTTTAGGCACGGCTAAAAGATTCGCGCACGGCGGGACGCGTGTCCAACCCTGATCACATGACGAGCACCACCCTTGCCAAGCCCGGTTTCCTGCGATCGAAGGTCGGCGGCCTGCCCCGCGCGTTCTGGGCCCTGTGGACCGGGACGCTGGTGAACCGGGTGGGCATGATGGTCCAGCCGTTCATCGGCGTCTACCTGACCCAGGTGCGCGACATGTCCTACGCCGACGCGGGCACGGTGATGGCGGTCTTCGGCGTCGGCTCGCTGCTGTCGCAGATCGTCGCCGGATGGCTGGCCGACCGGTTCGGCAGGCGGATCACCCTGACCGGCGGCATGGTCGCGACCGCGGTCGCCATGGTGGCGCTCGGCTACAGCGCCTCGCTCCCGGCGATCGTCGCCACCATGTTCGTGCTCGGCATGGCCGTGGACGCCTACCGGCCGGCCTCCACCGCCCTGGTGGCCGACCTGGTCTCACCCGACGACCGGCCGCGCGCCTACGGTCTGCTCTTCTGGGCGCTGAACCTGGGCTTCGCGGTGGCGATGGTGGCCGGCGGCTGGCTCGCCCGGGTCGGGTACGGCTGGATGTTCTGGATCAACGCCGCCACCTCACTGGTCTTCGGCCTGCTGGTGTGGCGGGCGGTGCCGGAGACGCTGCCCGCGCCGGGCGCGCGCGAGCACGGCCGCTTCGCCGACGTGCTCAAGGACCGGCTGATGGTCGCCTTCAGCCTGATCACCGTCGTCTCCACCATGGCCTACACCCAGGCGTTCACCACCCTGCCGCTGGCGATGACCCACACGGGGTTCACCACCGTCGACTACGGCCTGGTCATCGCCGTCAACGGTGTCCTGATCGTGCTCCTCCAGCCGCTGACCGGCGACTGGTTCGGCAGGCGC
Organism: Streptosporangium sp. NPDC048886; assembly: GCF_055586905.1. NCBI lineage: Bacteria > Bacillati > Actinomycetota > Actinomycetes > Streptosporangiales > Streptosporangiaceae > Streptosporangium > Streptosporangium sp. NPDC048886. Next base: position 136,430 of record NZ_JBVJHH010000016.1, on the reverse strand, counting down.
GACCACAGCACCGTGCTCGCCCTCGGCCTGGCCGTCATCAGCGCGGGCTTCGCGCTGACCGCCTTCGTCTCCGACCTCACCGGATACACGGTCTCGGTCGTCCTGTGGACACTGGGCGAGGTCGTCACCGCGGGTGTCGCGGGCGCGATCGTGGCGGCGCTCGCCCCGCCCCACCTGCGCGGGCGCTACGCCGGCATGTACGGCTTCGCCTGGTCGGGCGGCGCCATGCTCGCCCCGCTGCTCGGCACCCGGCTGCTGGAGGTGAGTCCCGTGGCACTCTGGGTGACCGTCGGCGCCGTCAACCTGGTGGCCGCCGCGGGCCTGCTGGCGATCGGCCCGGCGCTGCGCCGCCGTACGGTGTCGGCCGCACGTTGAACGCTTGTTGATTGGATTGTTGTCGGCGCCCGTTAGGGTCCCTCTGAGTACGACACAGAAGGGCCGGGGCGATGCGCGGGCTGAGCCGGTTGTCACCGACGGTGACGTCCGTCCGGGCGCGGGTGGCGGCGGTGTTGATCGCCGCCGTGTCCGTGGCCATGGAATGCGTCAACATCTGGGTCACGGCGCAGTTGCCGCAGCCCTCCTACACGCCGCTGCCGTTCGCGCCGGAGGACGTGGCGGGCACGGCCTTCCCGGTCTTCGGGGCGCTGCTGGTCTTCCAGCGCCCCCGGCTGGTCATCGGCTGGCTGCTCTGCCTGGGCGGGATGTGCTCGGCGGTCAACAGCCTGACGGTGAACGTCGCCTTCCTGGGCCGGGGTGCGGCCCCCATGGCGATCTGGACGGTCGTCGGCGTGAGCTGGCAGCTCACGATCCTGTTCCTCGGGGTGCTGCTGCCGCTGCTCTACCCTGACGGGCGCCTGCCCTCCCCCCGCTGGCGGCCCCTGATCTGGTTCACCGTCGCCGTCCTGCTGGCCGACACGCTCCGCGCGGAGTTCCTGCCCTTCCAGGAGCCCTACCGGCTCTCCCCCGGCTGGCGGGCCCAGGTCGTCCTGGACCAGCTCACCAACGCGGCGATGCTGCTGGCGTTCGCCTCGCTGGCCGTGCGGTTCCGGCGGGCGGACTCCGTGGAGCGCAGGCAGATCCTCTGGCCGCTGCTGGCGATGGCGGCCTTCATCGTCCCCTGGGTGATCGGGAACCCGGTGTGGTGGCTGGCCTCGTTCACGATCCCGCTCATCCCGGCCGCGATCACGTTCTCCGTGCTGCGCCACCGCCTCTACGGCATCGAGACGCTGATCACGCGGACGATCGTCGGCGCGGGTCTGGTCGGCGTGATCGGCGGCGTGTACGTGGCGGTGGGGGCGGCCTCCAGCCTGTTCCTGTCCGACGTCGACCGGATCGGCGGCCTGTTCGCCGCGCTCTGTGCCGGGGCGTTCTTCCACCCGCTCCGGCGGGTGCTCCAGCGCGGCGCCGACCGCCTGCTCTACGGCAGCAAGGGCGACCCGGTGGCGCTGGCCGAGGAGCTCAGGCGGCGGCTGCAGCGGACCGACCCGGTCGGCGGGCTGGTGGCCACCCTCGACGTGCTGCGCGAGGGCCTGGCGGTGACCGGGGTCGCGGTGCGGTTCGAGGAGGGCGGACCCGACGAGGCCGCGGCGGGTGACCTGCGGGAGGTGGTGCGCGACGTCGAGCTCGTCTGGCACGGCGAGCCCGTGGGGCACCTGCTCATCGGCCCGCCCGGGGTCAGGCGCCTGCCCGCCGCGCACAACGAGCGGGTCATCGCCGTGCTCACCCCGTACGTGGCCGACGCCGCCCACGCGGTCCGGCTGGTCGGCGCGCTGCGGCGGTCCCGCGAGCGGATCATCGCCACCCGGGAGGAGGAGCGCCGCCGTCTGCGCCGCGATCTCCACGACGGCCTCGGTCAGTCGCTCAGCGGCATGGCCATGTCCATCAACGTCGCCCGCCACTCCCTGCGCGCCTCCCCCGAGACCGCCGATCGCATGCTCACCGAGCTGCGCTCCGGCATGGACAGCGTGACCAGCGACATCAGGCACCTGGTGTACGGCCTGCGCCCGCCCGCCCTGGACGACCTCGGCCTGGCCAAGGCGCTGACCGAGATGGCCGGGCCCGACGTCGTGGTGGAGGTGGACGGCGACCTGACCGGGCTGCCGGCCGCCGTCGAGGTGGCCGCCTACCGGATCGTCCAGGAGGCGCTGACCAACGTCCGCAAGCACGCCCAGACCGATGCGGTCCGGGTCCGCCTGGAGCGGGGCGACGATCTGCGCGTCCAGGTGAGCGACGACGGGGTCGGACTCGCCCCCGGCCGGCGCTCGGGGGTCGGGCTGGCGTCGATGCGCGAGCGCGCCGCCGAGCTCGGCGGCACCTGCGTGATCGCTTCGCCCCCGGAAGGAGGGACGGTGGTCGAAGCTGTGCTGCCGTTGAACTTGAATGTAGAGATCTGACTACCGATGATTTCTTACAGCCTGCGAACGATGGTGGGTATTGCCGTATGACATTGGACCAGGTGGCTCTACGCTTGCGCCTGAAATGCTGACATTTCGCGCCCTAGGACCGTTCCAGGCGCGCCACGGCGACGTGGTGCTCGACCTCGGCGGACAACGCCAGATGGCGGTGCTTGCCCGGCTCCTCGTAGCGGGCGGCCGCGCCGTCCCTGTAAGCATGCTCATCGACGAGCTCTGGCCGGGCGAGCCCCCGGCCCAGGCCCTGTCCACCATCCAGGGATACGTCTCGCGGCTGCGGCGCGCCCTGGAACCCGGCCGCGCGCCCAGGGAGGAGGCGGAGGTGCTGGTCTCCGCCCCGCCGGGATACGCCCTGCGCGCCGACCCCGGACAGGTGGACACCTGGAAGTTCGAGAGCGCCGTCAAGACGGAGGACGGACCGGCCGCGGTGTGGGAGCGCCTGGACGAGGCTCTCGCGCTGTGGCGGGGCCCCGCCCTGGCCGAGTTCTCCGACCTGCCGTGGGCGGTGACCGAGGCGGGCCGGCTGGAGGAGCTGCGGCTGATCGCGGTCGAGCGCCGCGCCGACGCCGGGCTGCTGCTCGGGCAGTCCAGCGCCCTGGTGGCCGACCTCGAGGCGCACGCCTCGGCTCATCCGCTGCGGGAGGAGGCCTGGCGGCTGCTGGCGCTGGCGCTCTACCGCAGCGGCAGGCAGGGCGACGCGCTGGGAGCGCTCCGACGGGCCAGGGTGATGCTCCGCGACGAGCTCGGCCTCGACCTCGGCGCCACCCTGCAGCGCCTGGAGTCCGACATGCTGTCGCAGGCCGCCCACCTGGACCTGCCCTCTCCCCCCAAGGAGAAGGAGGCGGTCCCGGTGCGGACGGCCGAGCGGGCGGGGCCGCCGGAGCTGCGCGTCGTGGTGGCCGACGACCAGGCCCTGGTCCGCACCGGCCTGCGGGTCGTGCTCGACAGCGAGCCCGGCTTCCACCTCGTGGCCGAGGCCGAGGACGGCGAGCAGGCGATCGCCGCCGTCCGGGAGACCTCGCCCGACCTGGTGCTGATGGACATCCAGATGCCCCGGCTGGACGGCCTGACCGCCGCGCGGCGGATCCTGGCCGACGAGTCCCCGCCGAAGGTGATCATGATGACCACGTTCGGCACGGACGACAACCTCTACGCGGCGCTGCGGGCCGGGGTGAGCGGCTTCGTGCTCAAGACCTCGGCCCCCGAGCAGCTCATCACCGCGATGCGCGCCGCGCAGGCCGGTGACGCGCTGATCGACCCGGCCGTCACCACCCGCCTGATCGCCTCCTTCGCCGGGCACACCGACCCCTCGGCCCCGCCCGCGCTCGCCGGTCTCGGCGACGCCGAGCTGGACCTGATGAAGCTGGTCGCCCGGGGGCTCACCAACCGGCAGATCGCGGCGACCCTGTCGGTCTCCGAGCAGGCGGTGTCAGAGTCGGTCTCCAAGCTCCTGGACCACCTGGGGCTGTTCGACCGGGCCCAGCTCGTCGTCTCGGCCTACGAGTCGGGGCTGGTCAACCCGGGTGGCATAGGCAGGTAACGATGTTCGTGGCGGGGCGCGACAGCGACGAGACGGGTTCGGGGACCTCAGGCGTCTCCGGGGCCTCAGGGACCTCGGGAACACCTGAGGTCCCGGGGACTCCGGCGACCCCGGAAACCTCCGGGCCGCCGGCCCCCGGGGCCGCCGAGGGCCTCCGGGCCGTGCCCCGGGCGGATCCGGTGCCCGCGGCCAGCGCCGCTCCCCGGCCGCCCGCCCTCGGGACGGCCGCGGACACCACGGCCGGTGTCGCCGCGCCCGCGCGCCGGAGGGATGCGGCCGCCGTGCCCGCCCTGATGGCCTCGACGCGGCTGGTCCTCATCATCGTGGTGGCCGCCGCCGCGGTCGCGCTCACGGTGATCGGCTTCGTGATCACGCTGCGCCTGCCGCCCGGCTGGTTCCCGGACATGCTCCTGACCCCCGACCTCGCCGGAGGGCTGACCTTCCCGCTGGTGGGCGCCTTCCTGCTGGCCCACCGTTCACGCCCGGCGACCGCGTGGCTGATGTGCGTCGGCGGGCTCGGCTGCGCGATCAACATCTTCGCCACCGGCATGATGCTCCGCTCGGGCGCCGAGGGCGCGCTGGCGGCGGCGGGCTACTACCGCTACGCCGCGGGGATCGGCTGGATCATGGGCGGCATGCTGCTGGCGAGCCTGCTGCCGCTGTACTCCCCCGACGGGCGGCTGCCCTCCCGGCGCTGGCGCCCGCTGGTGGTCCTGGCGGGCGCGCTGATGGTGGTGGAGTCGGCCCGTATGATCGTGCGCCCGACGCCGCCCCTGGACGACTACCCGCTGCCCCGCGTCATCCCGAACCCGCTGGCGGTCGAGGCGCTCGCCCCCTACGGCAGGCAGCCCCAGCAGCTCCTGATGGTGCTGATCATGGGCGTCGCGATCCTGTCGCTGCTCTCCCTGATGCTGCGTTTCCGCCGGGCCGACCCCGTGCTGCGCCGCCAGATCGCCTGGCCGCTGAGCGCCTTCGCCCTCTACATCGTCTTCATGCTCCTCGGCGAGGACTGGGCGCCGGCCGCCACGCTCGCGACCGGGCTGATCCCGGTCGCCATCGCCTTCTCCGTGCTGCGCTACCGGCTGTACGGCATCGACACCGTGATCAGCCGCGCCTTCGTGGCCGCCGGGCTGATCACCGCGATCAGCGCGGTCTACTTCGGGGTCGGCGCGGTCACCGGGCTCGCCCTGTCCGGCTACGACCGGGTCGGCGGCCTGGCGGCGGCCCTGTTCGCCGGGGTCGTCTTCCACCCGCTCCGCCACCTGCTCCGGCGGTGGGTCGACCGGCTCATGTACGGCACGCACGGCGATCCGCGCGCCCTGGCCGCCCGGCTGGCCCAGGAGGCCGGCGAGACCGAGCCCGCCAACGCGCTCGCCGCCGTGGCCGCCGTGGTCCGGGACGGGCTGAGCGTCACCGGGGTCGTGGTCGAGGTAGACGGCGTGGGAGGCAGGCGGGTGGAGGTCGGCCTGCTGGGCCCGGCCCCGCGCGCGGTGCCGCTGGTCTGGCACGGGGAGCCGGTCGGGCGGCTGCTCCTGGGCTCCCCGGGTCCCCGCCGGTTCGCCGCGGCCCACAACGACCGGCTGATCGCCGTGGTCACCCCCTACGTGGCGGACGTGGTGCACGCCGTACGGATGACCGCCGACCTGCAGCGCTCCCGCGAGCGCATCCTCACCGCGCGCGAGGAGGAGCGCCGCCGCCTCCGCCGGGACCTGCACGACGGGCTCGGCCACGCGCTGACCGACATGGCGATGTCGATCAACATGGCCAAGATCAGCCTGCGCACCGCCCCCGCCTCCGCCGACCGGCTCCTGTCCGAGCTGCGCAACGGCATGGACGCGGTCGGCCAGGAGATCAGGGAGCTGGTGTACGGCCTGCGCCCGCCGACCCTCGACGAGCTCGGCCTGGCCGGCGCCGTACGGGCGCTGGCCGTCGAGGGCGAGCCGCGGGTGGCCGTCGAGACCGAGGGCGACCTGTCCGACCTGCCCGCGGCCGCCGAGGTGGCCGCCTACCGGATCGCGCAGGAGGGCCTCACCAACATCCGCAAGCACGCGCGGGCCCGTTCGGCGGTGGTCTCGCTGCGGCGCGGCGAGTCGCTGGTGGTCCGCGTCCAGGACGACGGGCACGGGCTGCCCGCCGGGCCGCGGTCCGGCGTCGGTCTGCTGTCGATGCGCGAGCGCGCCGCCGAGCTCGGCGGGACGTGCGTGATCGGCGCGGCGCCCGGCGGCGGCACGGTGGTCGAGGCTGTCCTGCCGATTCCGGCCGGCCGGATGTAAACCTTTCCGGCCGCCCAGATCTCTAACTAGCTGTCAGTGGACTGATCTGAGGAGATCGTTGTGAAGCACTGGGCCATGGCCGCCGGCGCCGCACTCGCCGTGTCGACCGCCGCCGTCGCCGCTCCCGCCCTGGCCTCGTCGCAGACGGCGCCGGTCACGGGCGCCCTCTACGTCGGCCACAAGGGCGGCAAGGTCGAGGTGCTGACCCACCGGGGCGGCTGGAGCGGCCTGGCCGTCGGCGGCGGGAGCTTCGCCGGGCAGTTCTCGGCGGCGCCCGACGGCAGGCGGATCGCCTGGATCGACGGCAGGAGCCGCCTGCACGTCAGGTCCGCGGGCGGGGACAAGGTGATCGCCGAGGACGCCGCCTACGGCGGCCCCTGCCTGACCCCCGCCTGGACCACCGACGGCAAGCGGATCGCCTACCCGAAGAAGGGCACGGCCGCGGCCACGACCGTGATCGTGGTCGGCGCGGACGGCAAGGGCGCGGTCGACTCCGGCAGGACCCTCGGCCCCTGCCACCTGACCTGGTCGGCCGACGGCAGGACGCTCGCCGGTTACGCCGGCGACACCGTCGGCGTCCACCTGCTGGATACCAGGTCCCGCGTCTCCGGCAAGGCCCCCGGCGTCAAGCTCGCCAACCACGTGGAGAGCCTGTCCCCCGACGCCCGCCGGGTCGTGGTGAACGCCATCGGCCCCGACGCCCCCGGCGGCGACGGCTCCTGGCCGCTGTCGTTCACCCCGTCGATCTACGACACCGAGACCGGCAAGAAGATCGCCATCCCCGTCAAGGGCACGCTGCTGGGCGCCCGTCACCTGCGCGACGGCCGCCTCGCGGTCCGCGTCAAGGGCGCGACCGCCCACACCCTGGTGGTCCTGGACGCCTCCGGCAAGGAGCTCCAGCGCGTGACCGAGCCCGCCAGGGCCAGGGATCTCGGCCTGCTCGGCGTCCTCGGCTAGCCGGTCGCGCGCCTCGCGACGTCGATCACCCTGGACGGCTCTCCGCGCGACCGGGAATAAGGTGGAGCACGTGGCTCAACTCCGTATCGCCCTGGCTCAGACCGATCCCGTGGTCGGCAACCTGGCGGCCAACGCCGACAAGGTCGTCGAATGGACCCGGCGCGCCGCCGACCGCGGCGCGCACCTGGTGGTGTTCACCGAGATGTTCCTGACCGGCTATCCGGTCGAGGACCTGGTGCTGCGCAGCTCGTTCGTGGAAGCCTCGATCGCCGCGGTCGGGGCCCTCGCCCGGCGGCTGGCCGACGAGGGCCTCGGCGAGGTCCCGGTGGTCGTGGGCTACGTGGACCGGGCGGACCTGGCGCCGCGCGTGGGGCAGCCCAAGGGCGCCCCGCTGGACGCGGCCGCGCTGCTCCACCGGGGCCAGGTGGTCACCAAGACCGCCAAGCACCACCTGCCGAACTACGGCGTCTTCGACGAATACCGCTACTTCGTGCGCGGCGACCGGCTGCCGATCTTCCGGCTGCACGGGGTCGACGTGGCGATCGCGGTCTGCGAGGACCTGTGGCAGGAGGGCGGGCCGGTCGCGGTGGTGGCCGAGGCCGGAGCCGGGCTGCTGGTGGTGCCGAACGCCTCGCCGTACGAGAAGGAGAAAGACGACGTGCGCCTCGCGCTCGTCGCCCGCCGGGCGCGGGAGGCGGGCTGCGCCCTCGCCTACGCCAACCAGGTGGGCGGGCAGGACGAGCTCGTCTTCGACGGCGACTCGATCATCGTCTCCGCCTCCGGCGAGTTGGTCGCGCGGGCCGCGCAGTTCGCAGAGGAGCTGCTGATCACGGACCTGGAGCTGCCCGAGGCCAGGTTCGGCGGCCTCGGCACCTTCCAGGTCGACGCCGGCGACGGGACCGTCATCACGGTGGAGCGGCTGGAGCTGTCGGCCTTCCCCGTCGAGCCGTACGCGCCGGAGCCGCCCTCGATCGCCCCGCACCTCGACGACATCGCCGAGGTCTACTCGGCGCTGGTCCTCGCGGTCCGCGACTACGTGACCAAGAACGACTTCCAGTCGGTCATCCTGGGCCTGTCCGGCGGCATCGACTCGGCCCTGACCGCCACGATCGCCTCCGACGCGATCGGCCCCGACCGGGTGCACGTGGTGATGATGCCCTCGCGCTACTCCTCCGAGCACTCCCTGGAGGACGCCCGGGAGCTGGTGCAGCGGCAGGGGATCAACGCCCAGCTCGTGCCGATCGCCGACATCGTCGACAGCTTCGAGAAGGAGATCGAGCTGTCCGGCCTGGCCGCGGAGAACCTGCAGGCCCGGGTCCGCGGCATGATCCTGATGGGCCTGTCCAACCAGCACGGGCACCTGGTCCTCACCACCGGCAACAAGAGCGAGCTGGCCACCGGCTACTCCACCCTCTACGGCGACTCCGCCGGCGGCTTCGCGCCCATCAAGGACGTGCTCAAGACCCTGGTGTGGAAGCTGTCGCGCTGGCGCAACGCCCAGGCCGGGACGTCGGGTGAGTTCCTGTACGGCTTCGCGGTGCCGCCCATCCCGGAGAACTCCATCGAGAAGGAGCCCAGCGCGGAGCTCCGCCCCGACCAGCGCGACACCGATTCCCTGCCGGAGTACGACGTGCTGGACCGCCTCCTGGACGACTACGTCGAAAAGGACATGGGCTCCGCCGAGCTGATCGCCGCCGGCCACGACCCGGCCCTCGTCGCCCGGATCATCCGCCTGGTCGACCTGGCCGAATACAAGCGCCGCCAGTATCCCCCGGGCCCCAAGATCACTCCCAAGAACTTCGGCCGCGACCGCCGCCTGCCCATCACCAACCACTGGCGCGAGACGATCGCCTGAGCCCCGGAGCCCTCCGCCACGCCCGGCCGGCACCCCGAGGGCGGCCGGAGCGCCCGGGGGTGCGGCCACTGGGCGCCGGGCGGATCCGGCGGTCCGGCTCCGACGGGTCGGTCAAGCTCCAGGCGGCCGGCCTACGGGGTCCGCGGCGGTCTCAGCGGGGGCCGAGGCCGGCCATGAGCTGGTCGACGATCTGTCCGGCGATGTCGTCCGGGATCTCCTGCTCCTCGCCGAACCCCACGCTGCGGACGTACCACATCATGGTGCCGACCAGCGTCGCCATCGCGACGGGCACGTCGAGATCCGCCCGGAGCTCGCCCGTCGCGACGCCGCGCTCCAGCACGGCGACCATCGCGGCCCTGCGCGGCTCGATCGTGGCCTGCCGGATCCGCTCCACCAGGCGCGGATGCCGCTCGGCGTCGTTCATCGCGATGTTCATGACGCACCGCCTGCGCGCGTCGCACGCGTCGCGCCGGACGACCTCGAGGTAGGCGATCAGGTCCTCGCGGACCGACCTGCCCCCCATCTGCGGCAGCGGCGACTTGAGCTGTGCCAGGGCGTCGACGAACAGGTCCTCCTTGTTGGACCAGCGCCGGTAGATCGTGGTCTTGCCCACCCCGGCCCGGGCGGCGATCGCCTCGATGGACAGCTCGGAGACGTTCATCCCCTCGCCTATCAGGTCGAGGGTCGCGTCGATGATCGCCTTCTCTGCCCTCGCGCTGCGGGGGCGGCCCGCCGGGCGGGCCGCCTGCGTCTCGTCAATCGTGGTCATCGTGTGCCTACACTACTGCCGGTTCCTTGTCCTGGGACATGTGCTCGACAGGGGGGAGCGCGGGGCTCTTGCCGGGCAGCCACTTCAGCACCACCAGGGCTCCGAGCAGCGCGACCACGGCCGAGACCAGGGCCGTGGTGTGCATGCCGTCCATGAAGGCCCGCTTGGCGGGCTCGATCAGCGCCGCGCCGCGCTCGCCGAGCCCGCCGGCCACGTTGAGCGTGCCGGTCAGCGACTCGCCCGCGATGTGCCTGAGCTGCTCGGGCAGGCCGGCCAGCGAGGGGGCGATCCCGTCGCGGTAGATGGCCGACAGCAGGGAGCCGAGCAGGGCGACGCCGAGCGCGCCGGCGACCTGGCGGACCGTGTTGCTCATGGCCGAGCCGACGCCGGCCTTCTCCCGGGGGAGCGCCTCCATGATCGCGGTGGTCGCGGGCGGCATGAGGTTGGCCATCGCCGCGCCCTGGACGAAGAAGACGATCTCGATCGCCAGGATCGAGGTGTTCTGGTCCATCAGGGCGTAGGCGGCCAGCGCGCCGGCCACGATGACCATGCTCACGGTGGCGGTCAGCTTGCCGCCGAAGCGCCTGGCCAGCTGCTGGCTGAGCGGGGCGAAGATGATCTGCGCGGCGGCGAACGGGATCATCAGCGCGCCCGCCTGCAGGGCGCTGAAGCCCAGCACGATCTGCAGGTAGAAGACCAGGAAGAACATCGCGCCCATCATGGCGAAGAACACGATGCCGATCATGCCGACCGCGGTGGCGAAGCGGGGGTCGCGGAAGTAGGTGACGTCGAAGGCGGGGTGGTCGATGCGGCGCTCGTACCAGACGAAGGCGGCCAGCACGGCCACGCCGAAGAGCGTGGGGACCAGCACCTCGGCGCTGGCCACGGTGGCCAGCTCGCCGCCCCGGATGATGCCGTAGGTGATGGCGACCAGACCCACGATGGACAGGATCACCCCGACCGGGTCGAGCTTGGACGGCTTGGGGTCACGCGACTCGGGCACGACCAGCGCGATGAGCACCATGCTGATCAGCACGATCGGCAGGTTGATCAGGAAGACCGAGCCCCACCAGAAGTGCTCGATGAGCAGACCGCCGGTGATCGGGCCGATCGCCACGGCGATGCCGACGCCGCCGGCCCAGATGCCGATCGCCTTGCCGCGCTCCTGCGGCGGGAAGACGTTGGAGATGATCGCGAGTGTGGCCGGCATGATCGCGGCGCCGCCGATCCCCATGAACGCCCGGGCCACGATCAGCTGCCCGGGATCCTGGGAGTAGGCGCTGGCCAGCGAGGCGAGGCCGAAGAGCACCATGCCGATCATCAACATGCGCTTGCGCCCGGTGCGGTCGCCGATGACACCGAAGGTGAACAGCAGGCCGGCGAAGACCAGGGTGTAGGAGTTGATCGCCCATTCCAACTGGCTCTGGGTGGCGCCCAGGCCCTCCACCGGGTCGGCGATCGTCTTGAGGGCGACGTTGAGGATCGTGTTGTCGAGCACGACCGCCAGGAGGCTGAACACCAGCACCCCCAGGACCTGCCACCGCCTCGGGTGGCCAAGCTGCTGTTCCATGGGACCCCATTTTCGATACGGTAAAGTTTCGCAACGCAACCGTAGCGCTCATCTTTTCGATACGCAACAGTTTCGTTTCGTATTCATCCCGTGTCAACGGATGGGGGCTCAGACGGTGACGGGCACCGGCTTCTCGGCCGCCGCCGGGATCCGCCGCCAGAACGGCAGTGCCACCAGCACCATCACCATGCCGACCAGGCCCGCGAGGGCGAAGGTCCAGCCCGCGCCGGCACCGTCGATGACCGCTCCGGCGATCGACGCCGAGACCGCGCCGCCGATGAGCAGAGCCGTGCCGTGCAGGCCCATCGCCTCCCCGCGGGCACCCGCCGGGACCCAGCGGCTGAGGGTCTCGATCGTGGACGACAGGCCGGGGGCGCACAGCAATCCCGCCGGGGCGAGCGCGACGATCACCCACCGCCAGTCGCCGCCCACCAGGCCGACCGGGACGGTGAACAGGCCCATCGCACCGATCAGGACCAGCGGGGAGAAGCCCCGCGGCAGCCCGCCGTAGACGAAGCCGCCGACCATCGAGTAGACGCACCACAGTCCGATCGCCAGGCCGGTCCACGCCGTGTCACCGGCCTGCTCGACGGTCGCCACCAGCGCCAGCTCGGTGGCGGTCAGCACGAAGGTGGCCGCCGACGCGGTGCCCAGCAGCGTGATCAGGCCCGGGGTCAGCCACTGGCGCCGCAGGACCTTCTCCGCCGGCTCCTGGAGCTCCTCGGCCGAGCGGATCGGCGGGTTCAGCAGGATCAACGCCACGCCGGCGCCGGTCAGACCGGCCGCGACGACGCACATCGTCCACGTGCTGCCGAGCGAGGTGATCCCGACGACCCCGAGGGCGGGTCCGGTCATGTAGGACAGCTCGACCATGATCGAGTCAAGGGAGAAGCCGATCCTGCGCTGCGCGGGCGGGACCAGGGCCGTCAGGCACTGCCGGATCACGCTGAAGACCGGCAGACCCAGCAGCCCGGCCACCACCGAGGCGACCACCAGCGCGGGGTAGGGAAGCGCCCACGCGCAGGACCAGAAGGCGAGCTGGGCGACGGTGGTCACCACCAGCACCGGACGCAGGCCGTGCCTGTCGACGAACCGTCCGGCCAGCGGCGCCCCGACCGCCATCCCCACCGTGGTGGCCGTGCCGACCGCCCCTGCCGCCAGCCAGCCCATGCCGAGACTGCGGATGTGCAGCGTCAGCGTGATGCCCGTCGCCGTGGACGGGATCCGGGCCACCAGGCCCACCAGCAGCAACGTCCGCACGCCCGGAAGGGCGAGCAGGCGACGGTAAGGTTCGATAGCCATTTTGATTGCTTACCTCCGCATGCATTGTGGCGTACGGCACCGACACTTCCGCCACCGGATTACCGCCGGGGTCGGGGGTGTTTAACCAGCCGACCGCGTGCAATCATCGGAAACGTCCGGGGACGCCACTGGGGCGCCTCGAGACTCTTCTGGAGGGTTTGATGTCCTCTTCCGTCACCAGTCGGCCGACCGCTCTCTACGGCGGCCAGACAGGGCGAAGGATCACCGTCCGCGACATCGCCGCCGCCAAGGAGCGGGGTGAGAAGTGGCCGATGGTCACCGCCTACGACGCGATGACCGCCAGGGTCTTCGACGAGGCAGGCATCCCGGTGCTGCTCGTCGGCGACTCGGCCGCCATGGTCGTCTACGGCTACGACTCGACGCTGCCGGTCTCGGTGGACGACCTCATGCCGCTGACGGCCGCCGTGGTGCGCGGCTCGTCGCGCGCGCTGGTGGTCGCCGACCTGCCGTTCGGCTCCTACCAGTCCTCACCGCAGCAGGCGCTGGAGACGGCCGCCCGCTTCATGAAGGAGGCCGGCGCCCACGCGGTCAAGCTGGAGGGCGGCCGCCGGGTGCTCCCCCAGGTCGAGGCCCTGGTCTCGGCCGGCATCCCCGTCATGGCCCACCTCGGCCTGACCCCCCAGTCGGTCAACGCCTTCGGCGGCTACCGGGTGCAGGGCCGCGGCCAGTCCGGTGACGAGCTCATGGCCGACGCCAAGGACCTGGAGTACGCCGGGGCCTTCTCCGTGGTCCTGGAGTGCGTCCCCAGCGACCTCGCCGAGCGGGTCACCACGTCCCTGTCGATCCCCACCATCGGCATCGGCGCCGGTCCCGCCACCGACGCCCAGGTCCTGGTCTGGCAGGACCTGATGGGGCTGACCGCCCACCCCGCCAAGTTCGTCAAGAAATACTTCGACCTGGCCGGGGAGATGGACAGGGCCGTCCGCGCCTACGCCGACGAGGTGACCAGCGGGGCCTTCCCCACCCCCGAGCACAGCTACCACTGACGCGCCGCCGCCGCCCCGGCGCCCCGGGAGATCCCGGAGCACCGGGGCGGCGGCCCGTCCACGCCCCGCGCGGGATCCGCGCCCGGCTCAGAAAGTGACCGTCCAGCCCTCCCGGCCGCCCTGCTCCGCGCCGTAGGAGACCCCGTGGACCTTGAGCCCGGCGGCGTCGAGCAGCGTGATCGCTCCCCCGCCGTTGCCCAGCGTGAACGGGGCGCCGACGGCGATCGGGAGCGTGGCGCCGGGGGGCAGCGGGCCGGGCGGCAGCGGGAAGGCGTTCTTCTGCCGGTCGGCCAGCCGCCATCCGGTGAGGTCGACCGGCTCCGGGGAGGCGTTCAGCAGGGTGACGACCTCGCGCTCGGGCGCCGGCCCGGCGGGGTTGACCAGCGCGGCGAGGACGCGGACGGGCTCCTGGCCGGTGGCGGGCCGCTCGGGCGCGCCGTCCAGGGCGTGCCCGGTGGTGTCGTCGGTGTGCCAGGCCTGGGACTGGAAGGCCAGGAAGATCGCGATCCAGCGTGGTTCGGCGGGGAAGCGCAGGAGCAGGCCGCCGTCCTGCCACACGCCGTCGTCCCCGCGGAAGCGCCGGGAGTTGCCCTGGTTCATGTGGATGTCGTGCACGCCGTTGCCGGGCCGGAACCCGAAGACCTTGTCGGGGGTCGCCGGTTCGGGGCCCCAGCGCTCGCCGAAGGCGTATACGGTCGCCCCGGGGTCGGCGATCGCCCGCTGGACGTAGTGGTCGAGCCTGTCGGCCAGGTCGTTGTCCACCCCCGGCAGGTCGGGCGGGAGCGGGCGCAGGGCCGCGGGGTCGAACAGGTTGCCCCGGATGTAGTCGAGTGCCGCGCCGCCGGGACGGGACGGCAGCGCGTTCCAGCCTCCGGCGGCCTGGGCGAGGAACTCGGTCACGGGGTGCCGGAAGTCCTCGTCGACGAGATGGAGCAGCTCCGAAGGGGCCTGCTGGGACTCGACGTTGACGGCGATCCGGTAGGAGGTCCCCGCCCCGTCGACGAGGTGGACCTGGTAGTGCGGAGTGTCGGCGCCGTCCTCGCGCCGGCTGTCCACGGCCCGCCCCACGAGAACCCCGTAGCTCTTCAGCGGCATCGATCCACCTTCCGAAAGGGCCGACTTTTCGCTCTACACAGTGGCATTACGTGAAAAATCAGGAAAGCGCCTGAGCGAAATCGGCCCAGAGATCCTCGATGTGCTCGATGCCCACCGCGACCCGGACCGTTCCCTCGCCGATCCCGTGGCGGGCGAGCTCCTCGGCCGTCAGTGAGCGGTGGGAGGTGGTCGCCGGGTGCAGGATGAGCGTCTCCACGCCGCCGAGCGAGGGCGCCAGCAGCGCCAGCCGTACCGAGCTCATGAACCGCTCCCCCGCCGCGCGCCCGCCGGTCAGGTCGAAGGAGAAGACGCCGCCGAAGTCCGGCAGCAGCTCCGTGGCCAGCTTGTGCGAGGGGTGCGAGGGCAGGCCCGGCCAGTGCACGGCCGACACCGCCGGGTGGTTGTCCAGGCGGACGGCCAGCTCGCGGGCATTGGAGCAGTGGCGCTCCATCCGCAGCGGCAGGGTCTGCAGGCCCCGCAGGGTGAGCCAGGCGGCGAACGGGTCGGCGGTGGCGCCCAGCTCGACCGCGAAGTGCCACACCTTCCGGTAGAGCTCCTCGGAGGCGAAGACCGCGATGCCGCCGACCACGTCGGTGTGCCCGCTCAGATACTTGGTCGTGGAGTGGACGACGATGTCGGCGCCGTGCTCCAGCGGGCGGCACAGGATCGGCGAGGCGAAGGTGTTGTCCACCACCGAGACCAGCCCGGCCTCGCGGGCCGCCGCGCACATCCCCGGCAGGTCGGCGACCTGGGTCACCGGATTGGCGATCGTCTCCAGGTAGACCAGCCTGGTCTCGGGCCGCACGGCCGCGCGCAGCGCCGCCGGGTCGTCTTCGGGCACGTAGGAGACCGTGATCTGGAACCGCGCCACCAGGTCGTTGATCATCGCGGCGGTGCCGCCGTAGAGCGGCTTCTGCGCGATCAGGTGGTCGCCGGGCTTGAGCAGACCGAGCAGCACGGAGTTGACGGCCCCCATGCCCGACCCGGTGGCGACGGCGCCGACGCCGCCCTCCAGACCCGCGACGGCCTCCTCCAGCGACCGGACCGTCGGGTTCGACAGCCGCCCGTAGACGAAGGCCCCGTCGGGGCGGCCCATCCCGTCGGCGAAGACGGCCGGGTCGTCGAAGACGAACCCCGAGGTCTGGTAGAGCGGCACCGCGATGGGCCGGCTGCCCTGGAGCTGCGGCTGGGGGAGGTGGACGGCACGGGTCTCCGGACGAAGTTCAGTCATGCATCAAGAATGTCCGGCTGATTGGCCGCTTGTCAGAGCCAATCGGGCAAGATTGGTTCATCATGCGAGCCAATTCTGAGCAACTTGTCGCCCGTCTCGGACGCTGGTCGTCCGGTCGGGGCCCCCTGTACCTCCTGCTCGCCGTACGGCTGCGCACCCTGATCGACGACGGCGAGCTGCCTCCGGACACCCTGCTGCCCCCCGACCGGGTCCTCGCGCGGTGGCTCGCGGTGGGCAGGGGCACCGTGGTCGCGGCCTACGACCAGCTCCAGCAGGAGGGCAAGGTGGTGCGCCGGCAGGGCAGCGGCACCCGGGTCTGCGCCGCCGACCTGCCCGCCACCCGCGGCCTCGCCCCCAGCGGCGTGGTCAACCCCCTGCTCCTGCACCTGCTGTCCCCGCCGGACGGCGTCACCCTGCTGACCTGCGCCGCGCCGGACGAGCCTCCCCCGGTGCTGATCGAGGCCTACCAGGCGGCGGCGGCCCGGCTGGCGCGGGTCCGGCACGACATCGGCTACCACCCCGCCGGGCACCCGACGCTGCGCGAGGCCCTCGCGTCCTACTACCGCGCGCGCGGCGTGCCCACCGCCGCCGGGCAGATCCTGGTCACCAACGGCGCGCAGCAGGCGCTGACCCTGCTGGCGAACCTGCTGGTATCCCCCGGTGACACCGTGCTGACCGAGGCGCCCACCTACCCCGGCGCGCTGGAGTCGTTCCGGGACGCCGCCGCCCTGTTCCGCACGGCCGCCGACGCCGGGGAGTTCTGCGCGGCGCTGGCCGACCGGCCGGCCCTGGGCTACGTCGTCCCGACGGGCCACAACCCGACCGGCGCGGTCATGCCCGCGCTGACCCGCCGCCGCCTGGCCGCGCTCGCCGGCGAGCACGACGTGCCGGTCATCGACGACGAGGTCCCCGCCGAGCTCTTCTTCGCCGGCGAGCCCCCTCCCCCGCTGGCCTGCTACGGGACGGCGGAGCAACTGATCACCGTCGGCTCGCTGAGCAAGCTGGTCTGGGGCGGCCTGCGCGTCGGCTGGATCCGCGCGGCGCCGTCGCTGATCTCGCGGCTGGCCCGGCTGCGGGCCGTCCACGACCTCGGCGGCGACGTGCTCGCCCAGCTCGCCTCGGCCTGGCTGCTGTCCCGCGTCGACGAGCTGCGCCGCGAGCGCACCGGCCTCCTCCGCCGGCGCCATGACCACCTCCGCGCCGAACTGGCCAGACTGCTGCCCGACTGGACCTCCGGACCCGCGCTCGGCGGGCAGACGATCTGGGTGCGGCTGCCGCACGGCGACGCCGACGCCTTCGCCCAGGTGGCCCTCCGCCACCGGGTGGCGGTGGCCCCGGGACGCTCCTTCGACCCCTCGGGCGGCCACGGCGACCGGCTGCGGCTGCCGTTCCTGTTCTCCGAGGAGACGCTCACCGAGTCGGTCACCAGGCTCGCCGCCGCCTGGCACGACTACGACGGGGCCCGCCACCCCCACACCCTGCGGGCCCTCGTCGTCTGAGCGGAGTCGTGAATTCCTCACTGTCGCCGGGGGAGGCCGGGCTCCAGGATCGGAGACATGAAAGCGATTCAGGTGGACGGGCTCACCAAGGGCTACGGAGACTTCGTAGCCGTCGGAGGCATCTCCTTCGACGTCCCGCGCGGCGAGATCTTCGCCCTGCTCGGGCGCAACGGTGCGGGGAAGACCACGACGGTGGAGGTGCTTGCGGGCTTCCAGGTTCCGGATGAGGGCACGGTGCGCGTGCTGGGCCTCGACCCGGCCAGGGACCGGGCCAAGGTCCGCGCGAGCACCGGGATCATGCTCCAGGAGGCGGGATTCTTCCCCGACCTGACCGTGGCACAGACCGTGGACGCCTGGCGGGAGTTCGTCGCCGCTCCCCGCTCGCGGGCGGAGGCCCTGGAGCTCACCGGGCTGGGCGGCAGGGCCGCCACGAAGGTGCGTCAGCTCTCCGGCGGGGAGAAGCGCCGCCTGGACCTGACCCTGGCCCTGCTGAGCCGGCCCGACGTCCTGTTCCTCGACGAGCCCACCACCGGGATGGACCCGGAGGCGCGCCAGAACACCTGGGAGGTCATCCGGGACCTCGCCGGGCAGGGCACCACGATCCTGCTCACCACGCACTATCTGGAGGAGGCCCAGCGACTGGCCGCCAGCATGGCGATCATGGATCGGGGGCTGATCGTCGCGCACGGCGGCATGGCCGAGACCCTGGCCTCCCAGACGGGCCGGGTCGCCTTCGAGCTTCCTCCCGCCGTCGCCCCGGAGGACCTGCCGATCCCCGTCACCTCGGTGGAGGGCCGCACCGCGGTCTGCCGCGCCGCCGACCCCGACCTCGCCGCCCAGACCCTGCTGGGCTGGGCCGGCGAGCGCGGCCTGCGCCTGCGCGGCCTGGAGGTCCGCACGGCGACGCTCGAAGACCTGTTCCTGGACCTCGCCGCCGGCGAGGAGAACGACAAGAAGGTGGCATGACCATGTCCGCACGCGATCTGGCGGTGGTGACCCGCTTCAGCGGCCGTCTCTTCTGGCGGGACCGCACCGCGTTGAGCACGTCCGTGCTGCTGTTTCTGGGCCTGGGCATCGGGCTGCCGTTCATGATGGACAAGGTCCGTCCGGGCCACCCGGAGTTCCTGCTGAACCAGCACCTGGGGGTGCTCGCGATGGTCCTCACCCTCGCGACGTTCAACCAGATCGCGGTCACGCTCACCGCCCGCCGCGACCAGCTCGTCCTCAAGCGGATGCGGACCACCGGGCTGAGCGATCCCGCCATCCCCGGCGGGGAGATCGGCAACCTGGTCGTCCAGAGCACGTTGCTGACGGCCGTGGTCTCGGTGGCGCTGTACTCGCTGACCGGCCTGCCCGCGCCGCGCGACCCGCTGCTGTATCTGGTGTTCGTGGTCGCGGGCGCCGCCGTCCTGTGCCTGCTGGGAACGGCGTTCACCGCGATCGTCCCCCGCACGGAGCTGGCGGCCGTCATGGCCATGCCGGTCTTCTTTCTGAGCGGTGTCGGCGCCGGTGGCTTCGGCCCGGTCCTGGAGATCCTTCCCGGCTGGGTCGGCACGGTGCTCGGCCTGCTGCCCACCGGCGCCCTCGTCGAGGCGGCCCAGGCGGCCTACGCCGCGGACGGCACCCTCGCCGGTGACCTGCGGGCGGCCGCCGTACCGGCCCTGAAGCTGGCCGTCTGGGGGGTCGCCGGGCTCCTCGCGACGGCGCGCTGGTTCCGGTGGGAGACCCGAAGGCCATAGGTTCGCTGATATGCGGATAACCCCCCAGCGGCTGGCGATCGGTGTGATCGTGCTGCTCTCCGTGGGCTTCACTGTCTCCCCGGTGATCGTGATCGCCCGGTACGGCGGAGCGGCCGGGGCCGCCGTGCTATCGGCCGTGCTGCCCGGTTTCTTCATTCCGCACTTCCTGCACGTCCGCGCCGCCCTGCGTGGCGCCGAGCCGGGTGGACCGGTCGCCGGGCTCGTGGTGCAGGCGGTCTCCGCCTACGCCCCGATGGTGATCCTCCCGGCCGAGGTCGGCGGCTTCTGGTGGGGCACCCAAGCCATCCTGCTCGGCTCGGTGCTGCTGCGCCTGCGGCTGCCGTTGGCCCTCGGCTGCCTGGCCCCGATGGCGGTGGTCGACTTCATAGCCGCCGGGAGCGCCGACCCGCAGGGTTTCAACCCGCTCGTGGGTTTCTCCGCCGTCACCACCCTCTTCGTCACCGGATTCGTGATCTACGGGGTGGTCCGGCTGGTCGTCGTCAGCAAGGAGCTGGAGCAGGCCAGGACGGAGCTGGCGGAGGCCGCGGTGCTGCGGGAGCGGCTGCGGATCTCCCGGGACCTGCACGACGGGCTGGGCAGCAGCCTGACCGCCGTCGCCCTCAAGGGCGACCTCGCCCGCAGGCTGGTCGAGCGCGACCCCGAGGCGGCGCGGGCGGAGCTGTCGGAGCTGGTCCACGTGGCCAGGGACGCCGCCCAGGAGGTGCGGCAGGTCGCGCGGGGCTACCGGGAGATGTCGCTGCGGGAGGAAGTGCACCGGGCGGTCGCGCTGCTGGAGGCGTCCGGGGTGAGCTGCCAGACCAACCTCGCCGAGCTCCGGGTGTCCCGGCCGGTCGACGAGGCGCTGGCCTGGGCGGTGCGCGAGGGGATCACCAACGTGGTGCGGCACAGCCGGGCGACGATCTGCTCGATCACCACCTCCGCCGGGGCCGGCACCGTACGGCTGGAGCTGGTCAACGACCGCGCCCACGGGCGCTCGGCCGACGGCAACGGGCTGACCGGCCTGAAGGAACGGGCCGACGGCCTGGGCGGCTCGGTCAGCGCCGGGCGGACCGAGAACGGCGGGTTCCGGCTCGCGATGGAGGTGCCGGCATGATCCGTGTGCTGCTCGCCGAGGACATGCACATGATCAGGGCGGCGCTCAGCGCGCTGCTGAGGCTGGAGCCCGACATCGACGTGGTCGCCGAGGTCGTCCGCGGCGACCGGATCGTCCCCGAGGCCCTGCGGACCCGGCCGGACGTGGCGGTGGTCGACATCGACCTGCCCGGGGTCGACGGCATCACCGCCTCGGCGGAGCTGCGCAGGACGCTGCCCGGCTGCCGGATCCTGATCCTCACCGCGATGGGCCAGCCGGGCCAGGTGCGCAGGGCGCTGGCGGAGGGCATCGAGGCGTTCCTGGTCAAGGACGCCCCCGGTGACCACCTGGCGGAGGCGGTCCGGCGCACCGCCCAGGGCCTGCGGGTGCTGGACCCCGAGCTGGTGGCCGCCGCCATCGAGTACGGCGCGAGCCCGCTGACCCCCCGCGAGGCCACCGTGCTCAGGGAGGCCGCGAAGGGCGCCCCGGCCGAGGAGATCGCCGGACGGCTGCATCTGTCCACCGGGACGGTGCGCAACTACCTGACCAGCGCCATCACCAAGACCGGCGCCCGCAACAAGATCGACGCGGTCCGGATCGCCGAGGACGTCGGCTGGATCTGAGACCTGTCCCGCGGGCCCTGCCGGCACGGGGTCCGCAGGAACGGCTCTCACCGTCCGGGCCGGCGGTCCGGCGCCGGCCGCCCGGGTTCAGGGCCCGTGGACGCCGAGCTCCCAGAGGGAGTGACGCCACCGGGTGGCCCGCTGCGTGCCGTTCCGGACGGGCCCGTGCGGGGGCCGGACGTCGGTGCGGGAGTCAGATGTCGGGACGGTGTCAGACGTCGGTGACGCGGAGGCCGGCGTGGGCCTTGTAACGGCGGTTGATGGAGATGAGGTTGGCGGTCAGCGCCTCGACCTGGTGGGCGTTGCGCAGGCGGCCGCCGTATACGCCGCGGACGCCCGGGATCCGGGCGGCGAGCTCCTGGACCGTGTCGGTGGCCGCACGGTCGTCGCCCAGGACGAGCACGTCCAGGTCGATCTCGGCGACCTCGGGGTCCAGCAGCAGGACGGCCGAGACGTGGTGGAAGGCGGCGACCACACGGCTGTCCGGGAGGACCGCGGCGGCCTGCTGGGCGGCGCTGCCCTCCTCGACGGCCAGCGCGTAGGCGCCCTGCTTGTCGAAGCCCATCGGGTTGACGCAGTCGATGACGATCTTGCCGGCCAGCTCGGCCCGCAGGGACTCCAGGGTGGGCCTGTGGCCCTCCCACGGGGTCGCCACGATCACCACGTCGGCCTCGGCCGCCACTGTCGCGTTGTCCGCGCCGCCGGCCGGCACCCCGAGGCCCGCCGCCACCTCCCGCGCCCGCTCCGCGCTGCGCGAGCCGATCAGCACGGTGTGGCCCGCCATGGCGAACCGCCTGGCCAGGCCCTTGCCCTGATCGCCGGTGCCGCCCAGGATCCCGATCGTGATCTCGCTCACGTCCAGACTGTCAGTGCTCACCCGTCGCTCCTCGTCGTCCTGGTCCGTCGGCGCCGGGTCCGCCCGGCCGTACGGCATGCTCAGATCATGCCAGGGCCCGTGTTCCCGGGACCAACCTGGGGTGACTGGGGCACCATGGAGCACATGGACGCTCGGTCGGTGGCACTCCTGCGCGAGATCCTGGACTCGACCGGCTGGGTGGAGCACACCCGCCGGCTCGGGCTCGCCCTGCGCGCGACGCGATCCCCCGGGGGCCTGCTGGTGGTCGGCACGCCCGAGGAGGAGCCCTGGCACCTGACCGCGCACCTCGGTGATGAGGCCCGGCTCGCCGGGCTGCCCCAGCTCGCCCCCACGCTGGTGCGCTGGGCGCCCGTCCCCGGCTCGCCCGCGCACCTGCGGGTCGGGCTGGAGCGGATCGAGCAGGCCGGGCGGGGCGAGACATTGTTCGTCGTGGCCGAGGAGCGGGCCCCCGGGTCCCTGCTGGAACGGGTGAGCGACGCCCGGCGCACCGGAGCCACCATCCTGGCCCTGGACGGCGGCGACCCCGAGCTGGAAGGGCTGGCCCACGACGCGCTGACGGTCCCCGGCCAGGCCCCGATCTCCTTCGACGGGGCCCAGCACCTGATCAGCATGGCGGCGGGCGAGACCGACCGCCGCCCGGGTCTGCGTGACCGGCTGGCCCGGCTGCTGGAGCGGGTCAGCGGCCCCCGCGTCACCGACTGACCGGAGCCGCCGGGCCGCAC
Source organism: Streptosporangium sp. NPDC048886 (assembly GCF_055586905.1). Lineage (NCBI taxonomy): Bacteria > Bacillati > Actinomycetota > Actinomycetes > Streptosporangiales > Streptosporangiaceae > Streptosporangium > Streptosporangium sp. NPDC048886. The sequence goes on along the minus strand of NZ_JBVJHH010000016.1, from coordinate 113,867 downwards.
ACCACCGGGACCGCCGGTCAGCGGGCGCCGTAGCGCTCACCGAGCCGCGCGGGCAGCCCCTCGGCGGCCTCTCTGAGCGCGGCGACGACCACGGCCTGCACCGGGCCGGGCTCCCCCGACCGGGTACGGCTGACGCGGGTGACGGCGTTCAGGCGGCGGGCGCCGACGCCGGTGATGTCGGTGACCACGACCTCGCCCGCCGGGACCTCCAGCAGGGCCAGCGACGGCACGATCGCCACCCCGTGCCCCGCCGCCACCAGGGCGAGGGTGGGCGGGAACTCCTCGATCACGTGAGCCCGGTGCGGGGTGAAGCCGTGCAGGGCGGCCAGCCGCTCCAGCGCGTGCCCGCACGCCTGGTCCGGCGGTCCCGCCACCCAGGGCACGCCGCCCAGCTCCGCGACCTCACGCGGGACCTCCGTCCAGCCCGGCGGCACCACGATGCGGTATTCGTCCACGTAGAGGCGGTGGGAGACGATCGAGGAGCGTGCCGGGGCGGGCTTGTCGGCGTCCTGCTCGGTGATGGCCAGATCGATGCCGCCCAGGCGGAGCTCCTCCAGGGCCGGCGGGCCGTACAGCTCGCGGATGCGGGGCCTGATCTGCGGGTGGCGCTCGGCCAGCGTGCCCAGGGCGGGCACCAGCAGGTGCTTGATGACCGTCGGGAACGCCGCGATCGACACCGGCCCGGCCAGCAGCTCGGCGAAACGGGTCAGCTCCCGCTTCGCCTCGGCCAGCTCCTCCTCGACCCGCTCGGCGTATCCGGCGAGGACCCGCCCGGCCGGAGTGAGCGTGATCCTGCGCTGCGACCGGTCCAGGAGCGCCAGCCCGACCTCCCGCTCCAGGAGCGCGAGCTGCTGGGAGACCGCCGAGGCGGTCAGGTGCAGCGCCTCGGCCGCCCGCATGACGCCGCCGCGGCGTGCGACCTCATGGAGTATCCGGAGCCGCCGGGGGTCGATATCCATACAGCTGAGCTTACGCGGATATTAAGGAGGCTTAACTTGCCCTTCAGTGAGACAGCCGGGGATCATTGCGGCATGCACCCCTTTTCAACCGGCATGTGATTCGATGTCCGTCCTTGTCAACGTGCTCGGCTGGATCGGCGCCGGTCTCATGCTGTACGGCTACGCCATGGTGTCCGCCTCCCGGATGGCCGGGGACGGCATGCCGTACCAGACGATCAACCTCGTCGGGGCGGTCGCCCTGATGATCAATACGGCCTACCACTCGGCCTGGCCCTCGGCGATCCTCAACGTCGTCTGGGGGGTGATCGGCCTGGCGGCCGTCACCCGGATGGCCAGGACCAGACCCAGGAAGAAGACGGTGAACACCCCATGACCCGGCTGGTCGAACTGAGCCACCCCATCACCGAGGGCATGCGTACCTATCCGGGCGTCCCCGGACCGCGGCTCGGCGCGCACCTGACCAGAGAGGCCTCGCGCGAGGTCTACGCGCCCGGCACCGAGTTCCACATCGGCAGCATCGAGCTGGTCGCCAACACCGGCACCTACCTGGACACCCCGTACCACCGCTACCCCGACGGCGCCGACCTGTCCGGGGTGCCGCTGGAGGCGATCGCCGACCTGCCGGGAGTGGTCGTGCGGGCCGAGGGCCTGCGCTCGGTGGGGCTGGACCGGTTCGCCGGACACGACGTGCGGGGGAAGGCCGTGCTCGTCCAGACCGGCTGGGACCGGCACTTCGGCACCGAGGACTACTTCCACGGCCACCCCTACCTCGAACCCGCGGCGGCCGGGTGGCTCGTGGCCCAGGGCGCGGCGCTCGTCGGGATCGACACGCTGAACATCGACGACACCCCGCCGCGCGGCGAACGCCCCGCGCACACGCTCCTGCTCGGCGCGGGCATCCCGATCGTGGAGCACATGACCGGCCTGGGCGCGCTCCCCGACACCGGCTTCCGCTTCCACGCCGTCCCGCCGATGGTGGTGGGCATGGGCACCTTCCCGGTCCGCGCCTACGCGGTCGTGAACGGCCAGCCGCACCGGTCCGGGGCGGCGCCCGCGGCCGTCCGCTAGCTGTCCTCCCCCTCCCAGGTCTTGTCCTCCTCCCGCCACGCCTCGTTGCGCTCGGCCGCGGTCTTCAGCGCGTTGGCCGCGGCCTCCCGGGTCTCGTAGGGGCCGAGCCGGTCCTTGTTGGGGCACCCCTCATCGGGTTCGACCGCCATGTGCTTCAGGCAGAACCACCACTGATCACTCATGACGGCAATACTGCCCACTGGGAAGCACAACTAGACTGGGGGACCATGACGACACTGCTCCAGCCCGGGCGGATCTCGCCCACCCGCAAGGTCCCCGCCGGCATCGAGCGGCCGGAGTATGTCGGGAAGAAATCCCCGAAGACCGGCGAGTCCGATGTCAAGACACCCGAGATCATCGAGCGGATGCGGATCGCGGGCAAACTGGCCGGCCAGGCGCTCGAGGAGGTCGGCAGGCACGTGGCGCCCGGCGTCACCACCGACGAGCTCGACCGGATCGGCCACGAGTTCCTCTGCGACCACGGCGCCTACCCCAGCACGCTCGGCTACCGGGGCTATCCCAAGTCGCTGTGCACCTCGATCAACGAGGTGATCTGCCACGGCATCCCGGACGACACGGTGCTGCGCGATGGCGACATCGTCAACGTGGACATCACCGCCTTCATCGGCGGCGTGCACGGCGACACCGACGCCACCTTCCTGGTCGGCGACGTGGACGAGGAGTCACGCCTGCTGGTCGAGCGCACCCGCGAGGCCACCGACCGCGCGATCAGGGCCGTCGCACCCGGCCGTCAGCTCAACGTGGTCGGCCGCGTCATCGAGGCCTACGCCAAGCGGTTCGGCTACGGCGTGATCCGCGACTTCACCGGCCACGGCATCGGCACCACCTTCCACTCCGGCCTGATCGTCCCGCACTACGACGACCCGTCGCTGGCGGTCACCCTGGAGCCCGGCATGACGTTCACCATCGAGCCCATGCTGACCCTCGGCACCATCGACTACGACATCTGGCCCGACGGCTGGACCGCCGTGACCAAGGACCGCAAGCGGACCGCCCAGTTCGAGCACACCATCCTGGTCACCGACACCGGCCGGGAGATCCTGACGCTCCCCTGAGGCCCCGCCGGGGAGCCTCCCGCACGCCGTACCCGCCGGGTGGCGCGCCCGCGTATCCGGCGGGCCGTCACCGTGACGGAGTCTCGGCCGTGACGGCGCCCGCCGGGAACCACCGTGGCGAGAACCCCCGCCATGGCGGCGCCCGCTCCGTCAGCGCCCGCGGGGCACCACCCCGGTGACGGTGGTCCCGCCGCCCTCGACGCCGTTGACGGTGAGCGTGCCGCCGAGACCGGCGAACTCGGCCCGCATGACCGCGATCCCCCGGCCGGCGGCGGGGCCGGAGAAGCCGACGCCGTCGTCGCTCACGGTCATGCGCAGGCCGCCGCGGCCCAGGGTCACGGCGACGGAGACCGCACCGGCCCGGCTGTGCCGCTCGACGTTGGACAGCGCCTCGCCCAGCGTGGCCATGACGGCCCGGGCGGTCCGGGGGTCGACGTCGTCACCGGGCAGCGCCCAGATCTCGGCGACGGTCCCGGTGCGCTCGGCCCACTCGGCGAGATGCTCCTCAAGAGCCTGCGCCAGGCTCCGGTCCCCACGCATGCGCACTTCCTCGGACACTGCTCGACCTTCCTGATGCGCAGCCACCGGTCTCACGCCGAGCGTGCGGCCGATAGGTGTCACTGGGCGTGGCGCGCGGCCACCAGACGCCGCACCCACTGCGTGCTCCCCGGACCCCGATCGCCTACAAGGCTACCGGAGGCACCCGAAACGGTGGCGACGGATAGGCAGCAGTAGCCGGCCGGTCACTCGGCGCGCTCCCTCTTGTTGAGCTCGGCCAGGTAGTCGTTGTAGGCGTCGAGCTGCGCGTCGCCGCTCCCGCCGGTGCGGGCCGCGGCGGCGTCGGCCCGGCGGTCGGCGCGGCGGGCCTTGCGGTCGTCGTCCTGCCACCACTGGAAGGCCAGCGCGAGCAGCACGATCAGCGTCGGGATCTCACCGAAGCCCCAGGCGATGGCGCCGCCGGTCTGCTGGTCGGCGATCGCGGAGGCGCCCCAGGTGCGGCCGAGCTGGTCGTACCACTCGGCGGCGAGGACGGTGCCCATGCTCATCAGCGCGATGCCGAAGAACGCGTGGAAGGGCATCGTGACGAACAGCAGCATCAGCCTGGCGTAGTGGGGCAGCTTGTGGGGCGCCGGGTCCACACCGATGATCACCCAGAAGAACAGGGAGCCGCTGAGCAGGAAGTGCACCGTCATGGCGATGTGGCCCAGGTGCTCCTCCATCGCGGCGGCGAACAGCGGGGTGAAGTACAGCGCGTAGGTGGAGACGACGAAGATCGCGGTGGCGATCGCCGGGTGGGCGACGAAGCTCACGAACCTGCTGTGCAGGATGGTGGTCAGCCACTCGCGCGGGCCCCGGTCGCCCCGCCGGGCGGCGGGTTTGAGCGCGCGCAGCGCCAGCGTGACGGGGGCGCCGAGCACCAGGAAGATCGGCACCAGCATGGACAGCGTCATGTGCTCGGCCATGTGGACGCTGAACAGCACCTTGGCGTAGCGGGCCACGCCGCTCTGGGTGGCGATGACCAGGATCAGCAGGCCGGTGAACCACGCGGCGGTGCGGCCCATGGACCAGGAGTCGCCGCGCCGGGCCAGCCGTATGATCCCGGCGAGATAGAGCCCGCCGAGCAGGGCGATCAGGGTGCCGGAGAACAGGTCGAGCCACCACAGCGAGGCCAGGCCGGCCAGTGAGATCTCCGGCGGCATGGGATAGCCGAGCAGTTCGAAGGCCCGGTCGGCCGGCAGGAGCGCCGGGGGCGGGGCGGTGCGGGAGAGCGCGACGGCCAGTCCGACGGTCGCGGCCATGATGAGGACCTCGCAGGAGGCGAAGCGGACGAAGACTCCCGGTCCGCCGGCGGCCAGCTCGGGCAGGGTCCGCTTGCGGTGCCACCAGCCGATGGCGCCGAGCGCCGCGAACGCGACGGTCTTGGCCAGCAGCAACAGGCCGTAGGCGGAGGTGAACAGCTCCGAGAGCGAGGTGAGCCGGGCCAGCACGCTGAACAGGCCCGACAGTCCCACGGCGATGAAGCACCACATCGCCATCGAGGAGAACCGGGCGGCGGCGACCTCCAGGTGCGGCTGACGCCGCAGCGCGTGGGCGCAGAGCACGGCCAGGCCGCCCACCCAGAGCGCGAGGGCCATCAGGTGCACCGCGACGCCGGTGGTCGCCAGGTCGTGGTTGGGCGAGGAGGAGGAGTGGCCGGTCAGCGCCGGAGGCAGGAGGGTGGCCAGGGCGAGCACGAGCAGGCCGCCGGCCGCGCCGACGGTGATCGCCCCACGGGCGAACAGCGCGATCGCCACCCCGAACAGCACCACCAGGGTGAGCGCGATGCCCTGGGAGACCTGGCTGGCGTAGCTGGTCAGCTCGTTGCCGCCGAGCACGTCGGCGACGGGCAGGCCGAGCGCGTCGGACAGGCTGAACACCATCGTCGCGGCCGCCGCGCCCGCCCAGACGAGCGCCAGCCACGAGGCGGCCTTGGCGTAGACGAGGGCGGGCCTGCCGAGCATCCCCTTGTCGCTGGGGAGGAAGACCGCCGCGGCCAGCAGCACGCCCACGGTGAGCACGCCCGCCGCGTCCATCGTCAGCTTGGCCAGGGGCAGCCCCCAGCGGGTGAGCGCGCCCTGGTCGGGCAGTCCGGGGATGATGCGCGGGGTCGCGGCGCCTCCGGCGATCATGGCGACCACCAGCCCGACCACGGCCGCGGCCACGCCCGCCAGGGCGAGCCTCGCCGTCCGGCCGGTCCCCGCCCCCTCGGCCTGGGCGGTCCGCTCCTGCCTGCTCACGGCTGCTTCTTGTTGCGCATGCTGAAGAACAGACCGATGCCGACGCCGGTCACGCCGCCCACGACGAGCCACATCCAGCCGGGCACGCCGCCGGAGTCCTCGGGCGCGTCCTGCGCCTGGGCCGCGGGGGCCGGGCTGAGCGCGGCGGTGGCCGGCCCGGCCGTGGCCCCGGTCGCGGCGGGCGCCGGGGTCGCGCTCTCAGCCGGCGCCGCGGTCGCGCTCTCGGCCGGCGCCGGGGACTCGGAGACCGTCTCGGACGGGGTCGCCGACGGGGAACCGACGAGGGTGAAGGGGATCTCCCCCTCGATCGGGTGACCGTCGGAGGAGACCACCCGGTAGGCGATGACGTATTTGCCGGGCGGCAGGTCCTCCTTGAGCGCCTGGGTCACCACCGCGCCGTCGACGACGGGCTTGCCGTCCTGATGGGCGACGTTGTCGGCGGTGTGCACGACGACGTTCGGGAAGCGCACCGAGGCGCTGAACGTCAGCTTCACCTGCTTGAGGCTCTCGACCTTGGCGCCCTTGGCAGGGTCACTGCTCTTGAGCGTGTCGTGGGCGAGGGCGGGCGAGGCGAAGGCCGTGCCGAGGACGAGGACGGCGAGAAGCGCGAGAACGACCGCGACAGGGGAAGTCTTCATGGCAGTCTCAAGGCTACCGACGCCACCACGCGGTCCTGACCTCCCCGTCCCGATCTAGAGGCCCACGCAGGCCAGCGCCCGCTGGTAGGCGTCGACGCTCCGGGCCGGCTCGTCGACGCGCTCCAGGACCCGCGCGACGGTCAGCCACGCGTGGGCCGTGTAGCGGGTGGTCGGCGACTGGTCCAGGCACTCCGCCCCGGCCAGCAGCTCCTGCACGGCCATCTCCTGCCGGCCCAGCTCGGCGAGGGTCTCGCCGTGCAGCAGGCGGGCCTCGGCCTGCAGCACCTGCGGCATGCCGTCAAGCAGGTCGCAGACGGCGCGCATGTGCTCGCCCGCGCGCTCGGGCCGGGAGAGCAGCAGCTCCACCCGGGCGAGGTTCATCGCGCAGCGCATCTTGTCCATCGGGCTGGCGGAGGACTCGATCAGCTCGCTCTCCACCTTGAGCAGCACCTCACGCCAGGCCTGCGCCTCCATGGGCCGCACGGTCAGCAGCACCTGGGCGTAGTCACCGCGCAGGCGGGCCAGCCGGCGGGGGTCGCCGTATTCGGACTGGATGGCGATGGCCCGCTCGACGTGGGTGACGGCCTCGTCGGCGTGGCCGGTCTCCACGGCGACGATCGCGGCGCCCCAGTGCGCCAGGGTGAGCGACTGCGGCGAGCCGAGGAGGTCGGCGGCGGCGAGCACCTCCGCCGAGAACTGGCGGGCCCGCAGCAGGTCGCCGCGCTCGACGTAGGCCGCGAGGAGCTGGGCGCCCAGCCTCATCAGGTCGTCGGTCCAGGCGGGCCGGACCGCTCCGCCGAGGATCTGCTCGGGGATGTGCACCGCCTGGGCCAGGTCGCCCTGCTCGCGGTAGCACCGCGAGAGCGCGACGGCGACCGCGACGTGACGCTCGGGGGCCATCGCCGTGGCGTCGTTGCGGCGCAACCTGTTGAGCAGGACGATCGCCTCCTCCAGGTCGCCGCAGGCCTCGGTCGCCAGCGCCAGGCCGTATTCGGCGTCCTGCCTGAGCTGGGGCAGGCCCGCCAGGCCGTTGTCGGCGAGGATCTCGGTGTAGCGGGCGCGCGCCTCGACGACCTCGCCGTTGTCCATGGCCAGCTGCGCGTAGCTCAGCGCGAGCTCGATCTCCTGCATCTGCTCGGCCGTCACACCGTTGATCAGATACGTGAGGGAGCAGTCGAGCTTTTCGGCCAGGAGCTCCAGCACCGCGAGGGTGGGAGTGCGCTTGCCGCTCTCGATGAGAGACACATAGCTGTCCGACAGTTCTGGATGAGCCAGCTGCGCCTGGGAAAGGCCCCGTTGCCGGCGGACGGTCTTGATGCGCTGCCCGACCAAGTCTTGACCAGTCACGTTACCCCTTGAAAGATGTCATTCGAGCAGCAGAACCTACGACAGGAGTCTCCCCGTGCGCCGACGTCTCGCCTTGTCCGCCCTCGCCATGCTATTTACGGCCGCCTTTGCCGTCACCGGCAATGTTACGACCGCAAGCGCTGATTCGTCTGCCCCCTCAGGGTCCGCCTCTGAGTATTCTTCCGAGTTGAACATCCTGCAGGGCCTGGGCTGGAACCACCCGGACTGACCCGAGGGTCAGCTCGCCCCCAGGGCGACGGGCAGGTCCGCCCGGTCGGCCGTCGCGGACGGATCCCGGCTGGTGAGCTTCTCCATCCGGCGTGCGCGGTAGCGGACCGTGTTGACACGGACGTGTGGGCGTTCTGGAAACCCACGCGGTCGAAGAACGCCTCAAGCGTCCGCACCGGCTCGGAACGGTGCGGCGGTCATCGTCGGGCAACGACCCCAGCTTCCTCGCCGCGGACGACCGCCGCACGTCGCCGGGGACGGTGGCCGGCAACAGCGCGTGCGTGTAGACCTCGTCGCCGGTCACCGCTCCCCGGCGCGGGCGCCGACGGGCTGATTCGACCGCACAAGAAGGACTTTTCTGCATTTTTCCCTTCTTCCTGCGGTCGGGAAACGGGCCGGTGCCTCCCTGGCGGGCGTCCCCGGCCAGGTCAGGGCGCGACTCGACTCTCACGGCGCATCGGCCGGCCGCCCCAACATCGACATAGCGTGAGAAAACTACATTCCGGGGCCGAGCACAAGAGCAGGATAGTGCTCGGACGGCGCGCCTACCAGATGGTTGAATTCACCGGCGATCAGGGGCTCCGCCCGACTCTGCCGCCCGCCTCACCGCACCCGCTCCGCCCGCCTCACCGCACCCGCTCCGCCCGGCGCGAGCGCCCGGCCCGGCCCGGCCCCAGGAATCCGGATCGGCCGGTCATCCCCCGGATATCCGGCCCGCCCGGCGGCCCGATCGCCTAATTGAGCGGTCTCGGACCCAAGAACATCCGGTGCGCTATTAACACATTACAAATGCCGTTATGTTTACGATGAGCGACTTGCCCTATTGGCGTATGCCGTCCGCCCGGTAAAGCTTATTCGTCAGCGCTCAGGAGGGGCCGGGTCCGCCCCGATGGGATCACGACGCCCCGAGGCCGGGAAACGGGATCACGACGCCCTGAGGGCCAGGAACAGGTCCACCCGGTCGGCCATCGTGGACAGGTCCCGGCCGGTGAGCTCCTCTATCCGGCGGACGCGGTAGCGGACCGTGTTGACGTGGACGTGCAGGCGCTCGGCGCAGACGTTCCAGGAGCCCACGCAGTCGAGGAACGCCTCAAGCGTCCGCACCAGCTCGGAGTGGTGCCGGCGGTCGTAGTCGAGCAACGGGTCGAGCGTCCGGTCCGCGAACGACCGCCGCACGTCGCCGGGGACGGTGGCCAGCAGCAGCGCGTGCGTGTAGATCTCGTCGCTGGTCGCGACCCCTCCGCCGCGCGCCTCGGCCAGCCGCCGCGCGTGCCCCGCCTCCTCCGCGCCGCCCCGGACCGCCGACGGACCGGTCAGCGCGGCGCTCACCCCGATCGACACCCGGACCCCGCTCAGCCCGGCCATCAGGGCCCGCGCGCCCGCCCGCAGCGTCTGCGCCAGCTCGCCCGCCGTACCGGCCAGCGGCACCAACGCCACCGCGCCGTCCGCCACCGCCGCGGCCACCGCCCGGGGGCGCAGCAGCTCCTCCAGGACCCGGCCGCCGAGCCCGGGCAGGTCCGGTCCCCGGGCCGTCCCGGCCCACGTGACGGTCGCGTTCACCACCGAGTACGGCTCGGCCGGGCCGATGCCGCAGGTCCGCAGCCCGGCGTTGAGCTCGGCCGGATCGCTCCCCGCGGCGGCGGCCAGCGAGATCAGCTGCTCGGCGAGACGGCGCTCGACCCGCCGGCCCTCCTCCATCCTGGTCCGCTCCAGGGCGACACAGGCCGCCAGCTCGAAGCCGAGGTCCGCCTCGCCGAGCAGGTCGCCGCCGCAGACCAGGGCCCAGCCCGCGGCACGGTGCTCGCGGCCCACGCCGAAGATGGTGAAGACCCCCGAAGGGGTGCGGACGGCGGACGGCAGCCGGGGCGCCGTCAGGTATTCGTGCGCCAGCCGTACGGCGTCCGCCGGGTCCAGGGCGCCGGCGATGACCGAGCCGGTGGCGGAGACGACCGCGCCGGTCATCGCCGGCTCCCCGTCCATCAGCGCGAACAGTTCCGGCAGGCCGGCGCCCTCGGCGACCGCCGCGACGATCCTGCGGTGGCGGCCGAGGGCGGCGCGCAGCTCCCCGTGCCGGGGGGCGACCGTCTCGGCGACCGTCCGGAAGGAGATCTCGACCGGCACCTCCAGCAGCGGCAGGTCATGCGCCCGGCACGCCTGGACGAGGTCGTCGGGGACCGCGCCGAACCAGGCGCTGCCGGCGCCGAGCGCGGCCACCCCGGCCTCGGCCAGGCGGCCCACGAACCGTTCGGAGTCTCCGGGCCCGTTGCGCCACATGAGCCCGGACAGCACCAGCTCCCCGCCGGACAGGTAACGCCCGGGGTCGGGCAGATCGGTGATCTGCACGCCGGTGAAGCCGCGGTCCAGATGCTCCTCGCCCACCAGCAGGGTGAGCCCGAGCTCCGCCATCCCGACCAGGTCACGTATCCGCATAGTTGGATAAAACTACAAGAGCCGTCCGCGGCCCCGTCCCGCGTTTCGTCGTGTCCCCCATGTTCACCTCTGACCTGGGCTGATGTACTGCTGTGGTGAGCGGCATCGAGACTCGGCAGAGCCAGGCCCGGGGCCGGGGCGTCGGCGAGAGCGCGCCGCGCCCCGACGGGACGCTGAAGGTGACGGGCGAGTTCGCCTACTCCTCCGACCTGTACCTCGCGGACATGGTCTGGGGGGTCACCCTGCGCAGCCCGCACCCGTCCGCCTGGATCCGCTCCGTCGACATCGGCCCCGCCCTGGCCATGCCGGGCGTGCTGGCGGTGCTCACCCACGAGGACGTGCCGGGCGAGAAGTTCCACGGCCTGGAGCACAGGGACCAGCCGGTGCTGGCCGTCGACCAGGTCCGCTACCAGGGGGAGCCGGTCGCGCTGGTGGCCGCCGACCATCCCGAGCGGGCCAGGCGGGCGGCCGAGGCGATCGTCGTGGAGTACGAGGTCCGCGAGGCGGTCACCGACCCACGCCGGGCCGCCTTCGACCCCTCCTGCCCAACGGTCCACGACCACGGCAACGTGCTGCGCCACCAGCCGGTCCGGGTCGGCTCCGACTTCGAGGCCCCCGTGGTGGTCACCGGGGAGTACGAGGTGGGCATGCAGGACCAGGCCTTCCTCGGCCCGGAGTCCGGGCTGGCCGTACCCGCCGAGGACGGCGGGGTGGACCTGTACGTCGCCACCCAGTGGCTGCACGTGGACCGCGACCAGATCGCGCCGTGCCTGGGGCTCCCCCCCGAGCGGGTACGGCTGTCGCTGGCCGGGGTGGGCGGCGCGTTCGGCGCCCGCGAGGACCTGTCCATGCAGGTCCACGCGTGCATGCTGGCGCTGCGCACGGGCCGCCCCGTGAAGATCGTCTACAACCGCGAGGAGTCGTTCTTCGGCCACGTGCACCGGCATCCGGCCCGGATGCGCTACGAGCACGGCGCGACCCCCGACGGCAGGCTGCTCTACGTCAAGGCGGAGATCCTGCTCGACGGCGGCGCCTACTGCTCCTCCTCCCCCGCCGTGGTCGGCAACGCCGCCTCGCTCGGGGTGGGCCCGTACGAGGTGGACAACGTCCGGATCGACGCCTACGGCGTCTACACCAACAACCCGCCCTGCGGGGCCATGCGCGGCTTCGGGGCGGTGCAGGCCTGCTACGCCTACGAGTCGCAGATGGACAGGCTGGCCGAGGCGTGCGGCATCTCCCCGGTCGAGGTCCGCCTCCGCAACGCGGTCTCCCAGGGCTCCACCCTGGCCACCGGGCAGGTGATCGACAGCCCCGCGCCGCTGGCCGACATGCTCCGCGAGCTGGCGTCCATGCCGCTGCCCGAGGCCGCCGGCGCGGACCCGCTGGAGATGCCCGGCGGCGTGTCGCAGACCACCCGCGGCGAGGGGGTGCGGCGGGGCGTCGGGTACGGCGTGGGCATCAAGAACATCTGCTTCTCCGAGGGCTTCGACGACTACTCCACCGCCCGGGTCAGGGTCGAGCTGCTCGGCGGCGAGCCGCACGTCCTGGTGCACACCGCCGCGGCGGAGGTCGGCCAGGGCCTGGTGACGATCCAGGAGCAGATCGCCCGCACCGAGCTGGGCGTCGACAGGGTGACGGTGGCCCAGGCCGACACCTCGGTGGGCTCGGCCGGCTCCTCGTCGGCCTCCCGCCAGTCGTACGTCACCGGCGGCGCGGTCAAGACCGCCTGCGAGGCCGTGCGGGAGCGGCTGGACAAACTCCGGGCCGACGGGTCGACGCTGGTGGAGGCGCTGGAGCGGGTCGGAGCGGTCGAGGAGACCCGGGAGTACCGGCACCGGCCGACCTTCCCGATGGACCCGGTCACCGGGCAGGGCGACTCCCACACCCAGCTCGCGCTGTGCGTGCACCGCGCCGTGGTCGACGTGGACGTGGAGCTCGGCCTGATCAAGGTCGTGGAGCTGGCGGCCGTACAGGACGTGGGGAAGATCATGAACCTGACGGCGCTGGAGGGCCAGATCCACGGCGGGTCGGCGCAGGGACTGGGGCTGGCGCTGATGGAGGAGATCCAGGTCACGGACGGGCGGGTGCTCAACCCCTCCTTCACCGACTACCTGATCCCCACCATCCTGGACATGCCGCCCATGAGAGTGTCGATCCTGGAGAACCCCGACCCGCACGCCCCCTACGGCCTGCGCGGCGCGGGCGAGCCTCCCACGCTGTCGTCCACCCCCGCCGTGGCCGCCGCCGTACGGGCCGCCACCGGCCTGCCCCTGTCCCGGGTGCCCATCCGTCCCCATGACATCGCGCTGAACGGGTAGAAGACGGTCATCCCCCTGTTCGAGGGGGGAGTCATGGATCGGTTCTTCGAGCTGACCGCGCGCGAGACGACCATCGGCAGGGAGGTCAGGGGCGGCCTCACCACGTTCATGGCCATGGCCTACATCATCCTGCTCAATCCGATCATCCTGGGCGGGGCCGTCGACGTCACCGGGGTGAAACTGTCGATCTCGCAGCTCACCGCCTCGACCATCATCGCGGCGGCGGTGAGCACGGTCCTGATAGGGCTGGTGGGCAACGCGCCGTTCGGCGTCGCGGCTGGGCTGGGGCTGAACGCGGTGGTCGCCTACCAGGCCGCGCCGTACATGACCTGGGCGCAGGCGATGGGGCTGGTCGTGCTGGAGGGCCTGGTGATCGTGGTGCTGGCGGTCTCCGGGCTGCGCCGGCTCATCATGAACTCCATCCCGCTGGCCCTCAAGCACGCGATCAGCGTGGGGATCGGGATGTTCATCACGCTGATCGGGCTGGTGGACGCCGGGTTCGTCGCGAAGGGCACGGGCACTCCGGTGCAGCTCGGCTCCACCGGGCACCTGACGGGCTGGCCGGTGGCGGTGTTCTGCCTCGGCCTGCTGCTGGTGATCGTGCTGTTCGTGCGCAAGGTCCCGGGGGCCATCCTGATCGGCATCGTGGTCACCGCCGCGCTGGCGATCACGGTCAACTCGGTCGTGAAGATCGACCCGGCGAGCTGGGGCGTCGTGGTGCCCCGGCTGCCGGAGGCGGTGGTCGCGGTGCCCGACACCGGGCTGATCGGCCAGGTGGACCTGTTCGGCGGGTTCGCCCGCGCCGGGGTGCTGACCGCGCTGATCGTGCTGTTCACGCTGGTGCTGTCCGGGTTCTTCGACGCGATGGGCACGATCATCGGGGTGAGCGACGAGGCGGGCCTGGTGGACTCCGAGGGCCGGGTGCCCCGGCTGGGGCCCATCCTGACCGTCGACGGCGTGGCCGGGGCGATCGGCGGATACTGCAGCGCCTCGGCCAACACGGTCTTCGTGGAGTCGGCGGCCGGCGTCGGCGAGGGGGCCAGGACCGGCCTGGCCGCCCTGGTCACCGGCGGCATGTTCGTGCTGACCCTGTTCGTCACCCCGCTGGCGACGGTCGTCCCGGCCGCCGCGGCGGCCCCGGCGCTGGTGCTGGTGGGCGCGCTGATGATGACCCAGGCCAGGAACGTGCCCTGGGAGGACCTCACCCTCGCCATCCCGGCCTTCCTGACGATCGCCCTGATGCCGTTCACCTACAGCATCACCAACGGCGTCGGCGCGGGCGTGGTCACCTACACGGTCATCCAGGCGGCGACCGGCCGGGCCCGGCGGATCCCGTGGCTGCTGTGGGCCGTCACGCTGGTCTTCGCGGCCTACTTCGCCATCGAGGGCATCCAGGGGCTGTTCGTCTAGGCCATGTCGTCGAGGTCACAGGCGACGCCGTCCCCGTCCTTGTCGACGTACCACTTGTACTCCTCGCGGCTCTCCCGGTAGTAGGGCCCGTAGCCCTCCTTGTAGGCGGTCTTGCAGTCGGGGTACCTGGGGTCGAGGTCGCCGCGCCCGGCCGCCGGAGCGGCGCTCCTGCTCCCCGCCGGGCCTCTGCTGCGGCTCCCCGTGGGAACGGTGGTCGCGTCCGCGGCCGGAGCGGTGGCCGTGGGGGCCGTCGTGGCGCGGCCGGCCCCCGGCGGAGCCGTCCCCGTCTGGGCGGTGCCTGTCGGAGCCGTCCCCGTCGGGGCGGTGCCGGTGGGAGCCGTGCCGGTGGGAGCCGTCCCCGTCGGGGCGGTGCCGGTGGGAGCCGTGCCGGTGGGAGCCGTCCCCGTCGGGGCGGCCGGCGACTGCGGGGTCACGGGCTGGTCGGAGGACGGCTGGGGCTGCCCCGAGGACGGCGCCGTGCCGGCCGCCGCGCCGCGCAGCCGGGCGACCATGGCGTCCGCCTGCTCCTTGGTGAAGGAGCCCGCGATGCTGAGGCTGTCCTCGGTGATCACCTGGGCGACGCGGGGGGCGGCCACCACCTTCTCCGCCACGACGATCGCGATCTGCTGCTTGACCGCCTCCTGGGTCAGGTCGTTGATCTGGTCGCGGAACGCGGGCGCGAACGCGATCCTGACCGAGTAGGCGCCGCTCTTCTCCTGGACCGTCTCGATCTTGTGCACGGCGGTCACGCTGACCCCCCCGGCGAGCGTGTAGCAGGTCTGCCCGGCGTCGTCGGGCATGCCGTCGGGGCTGGTGCAGGCGCCGGGCTGCGAGCCGGTCACCGGCGCGAAGTGGATGGGGACCGGCAGTCGCTCGGGAGGCGCCGCGCCGAGCGGCACGTCGGGATTCCTGGTCATGAGCACCGCGAGGGTGCCGAGCACGCCGGTGATCATCACGACGACGACCAGTGCGACGATCAGGACGACGGTGGTGACCCGGCTCGCCCTGGGGTCACCCGGCGTGCCGCCGTCCGGTCCGGCCCCCGGCCCCCGTGGGCCCCTCGGGCCCGCGGGCGCACCGGGCCGCGCGGGACCGGGCGGACCGGGCGGCCGGTGAGAGGCGTCCCGGGGCCCGCCCGCGGCTCCGGGCACCCCCTCGGGACCCCGGGGCCCGGCGGGACCGCCCGCCGCCGCGACGCCGTACGGCTCCGCCGGGAGGCCGGGCGCTTCCGGGACGGTGCGCGGCTCCGTCGGGGAGCCGGGCGCCCCGGCGGCGCCGTACGGCTCCGTCAGGGAATCCGGCGTCTCCGTGGCGTGGGCCTCGGCCGGGGATCCGGGCGCTCCCGGAGGACGCGCGTGACGCCCGGCTGGAGGTCCCTGCGGCACGGGTGAGTCGCCCGGCTCCGCGTGCAGCTCCATCGTCACATCCCCGTATTCCTCGCATTTGCTCGCGGTGAGCCTACCGATCAGCGAAAGGAGGAGGTAACCCGACAGTCAAGTCCGCACCGGAAACATGACAGGCACATCGGCCGACAGGCCGTCATCATCGATGGCCGATTCCTTCCATCTTGCACATGGTGGTCCTTTTCCAGGGAACGCAGAGTGAAGAAGACACAGGCGCGAATACTGGAGGAGCCGTGAAGATCGCAGTTCCCCGCGAGGTCAAGAACCACGAATATCGCGTGGCCCTCACTCCCGCTGGAGCCCATGAGTTCGTCCGCCACGGCCATCGGGTCTTCGTCGAACGGGACGCCGGCGCCGGATCCTCGATCCCCGACTCGGACTTCCAGAGTGTGGGCGCGACGATGGTGGACTCCGCGGACGACGTGTGGGCCGAGGGCGACCTGGTCCTGAAGGTGAAGGAACCGGTCGCCGAGGAGTATCACCGGATGCGCAAGGGACAGGTGCTCTTCACCTACCTGCATCTGGCCGCGTCCGAGAGCTGTACCCGGGCCATGCTCGAATCCGGCGTCACCGGCGTCGCCTACGAGACCGTGCAGACCGCCAACGGCGCCCTGCCGCTGCTGGCCCCGATGTCGGAGGTGGCCGGACGGCTCGCCCCGCAGGTCGGGGCCTACCACCTGATGCGGCCGGAAGGCGGCCGCGGCGTGCTCATGGGAGGGGTCTCGGGCGTGCACGCGGCCAACGTGGTCGTGATAGGCGCCGGGGTGTCCGGCATGAACGCCGCGGTCATCGCGCTCGGCATGCAGGCCGAGGTGGTGCTGCTGGACAGGAACATCGACCGGCTCCGCCAGGCGGACATCATCTACCAGGGCCACTGCCAGACGGTCGCCTCCAACAGCTATGAGGTCGAGCGCGCGGTCCTGGCCGCCGACCTGGTCATCGGCGCGGTGCTGGTGCCCGGCGCGAAGGCGCCCAAGCTGGTCAGCAACGAGCTGGTCTCGCGGATGAGGCCGGGCTCGGTCCTGGTCGACATCTCCATCGACCAGGGCGGCTGCTTCGAGGACTCCCGGCCGACCACGCACGCCGAGCCGACCTACCAGGTCCACAACTCGATCTTCTACTGCGTGGCCAACATGCCGGGCGCGGTCCCGCACACCTCGACCTACGCGCTGACCAACGTGACCCTCCCCTACGCCCTGGCGATCGCCGACCTGGGCTGGCGCCAGGCGCTGCGGGAGGACCACGCGCTGGCGCTGGGCCTGAACACGCACGAGGGGCACCTGACCAACCTGCCCGTGGCCGAGGCGCACGGGCTGGAGGCGATGCCCCTGGAGCGGGTGCTGGCCTAGAGCGATCCGGCCGGTACGGCCCACGCCGGGCGCGGGCCGTACCGGTGAGGTCAGGAGCTCGGCGTGGCGCTGGGCGACGGGGTCGCGTCCGGGACCACGGACTGCTCGGCGCCGGCGCTGGCGCTCGGGGCCGGCGTCGGCACGGAGGTCGGGATCGGCGCCTGGTCGGTGGTGGTGTTCACGCCGCCGGCGCAGTCGGCGCCGAACTCGGGGGTCTCGGCGCTGTTGTTACGGTATTTGGCGATGTATTTGGCCAGGCGCGGGTCGTCGGCGCTGTCCAGCTTGAGCTGCTTGTTCCAGGAACTGGCCACGACCTTGGAGGACAGTCCCGGGTAGGGACTCATGAGCATGTAGTCCTTGCCGGAGACCATCGCCTTCAGCTTCTCCACCTGGTCCTTGGGCAGGTCCGGCTGGTAGGTGATCCACACGGCGCCGTGCTCCATCGAGTGGACGGCGTTCTCGTTGTTGATCGGCTTGTCGTAGACGGAGCAGGTCTGCCAGGCCGGGTTGTGCTCGCCGCCCAGCGGAGGGTTCTCCTTGTAGCTGACCTTGGTCTGGACGTGCGCGCCGCCCGGGTATTTGGCGCTGGTGACGGCGTCGAGCGAGCTCACCGCCCGCTCGTTCACCAGGTAGAAGCCGACCACCCCGGCGAGCAGGACGATGACGGCGCCACCGACGCCCCACATCAGGAACGCGGTCCGGCGCTCCTTGCTCTTCTGCGCCTGACGCATCCGGGCGATGTGTTCCCGTCTCGCCTGCGCCTTTTCCTTCGTCATCGACCCTCCAGCCGGCAACCAATTTCGGGTCACACTATGCCCTACCGGCGTGTGTGGAGGATAAGCGAATCACAGCGCATGATAGAGCGACGATTCTCCACAGTGGGTAGTCTGGGCAGGCGATGGAGACCCCTGTTCGAGAAATCCCGAAAGCCCGGCGCCGTGCGGCGCTCGGCGTGCTGCTCGGTTGCCTGGCCGCGGCGGCCGTTCTGCTGTTGGTCGTCGGCAGGGGCGCGGCCCCGACCGACGCCTCGGCCGAGGCGGGGTTCGCCCGCGACATGTCCGTCCACCACGCCCAGGCCGTCGAGATGTCCTTCATCGCGAGAGACGGCAGCAAGGACGAGTCGCTGCGGCGGCTCGCCTACGACATCATCGTCACGCAGACCGCCCAGCGCGGCATGTTCAGCGGCTGGCTGCAGCAGTGGGGGCTGGAGCAGTCCAGCGAGCGGCCGGCGATGGCGTGGATGGCCGGCCACGGCCACGGCGGAACGCCCCAGACATCTGCCCCGATGCCCGGCATGGCCAGTCAGGAGGAGCTCAAAAGGCTCCGCGCGGCCACCGGCAACGATCAGGAGATCCTCTTCCTGCAGCTCATGATCCGCCATCACGAGGGCGGCGTGCAGATGAGTCAGGCGCTGTTGAAACTGTCCGACCGCGACGAGGTGGCCACCATGGCCCAGCACATCGTCAACGGTCAGGCGGGTGAGATCAATCTGATGACCGACATGCTGAGGCAGCGCGGCGCCCAACCGCTGCCTTCCATCCTTAAATAGCGTCGGCGCGTCCTTGCGCGGCCGGTTTCCGGCCAGGGCAGCATGGGGCCAACCTGGCCGGAGGAGACGAACATCATGGTGAACGACGAGCCGGAGAACCGCCTGGAGGTGAGCATCTCCGCCGAGGTCGAAGCGGGCCAGTACGCCAACTTCGCCTCCGTCTGGCACACCCAGGACGGCTTCGTCCTGGACTTCGCGGTGATCACCAGACCACCCCAGCTCGCCAACGACCCCTCTTCGGGGCAGCACTTCGTCAGCGTGCCGACCCGGATCGTCAGCCGGATCCGCATCCCCCCGAGCCAGGTGTTCGAGCTGATGAAGGCCCTCGAACAGCAGCTCACCGCCTACGAGAACGAGACGGGCCACAAAAACTGATCCGCGGGGACCGGCCGCCCCGGACGCGGCGCCCCCCGGCGGATCACCGGGTGCCCTTCAGGGCAGGCCGATCGCCCTGCGCGCCGAGGCCATCAGCGCGGCGGTGCGCTCGGTGGCCTGCGCGGCTCCGGCGGCCAGCAGCCGCGACAGCTCGGCCGGGTCGGCCGACAGCTCGGCGTGGCGCTCCTGGATCGGCCGCAGCGTCTCGACCACGGCCTCGGCCGTGTCCCGCTTGAGCGCGCCGTAGCCCTCGTAGGCCAGCGACTCGACCGGCCGCCCCGAACAGACCGCGAGCAGGGTGAGCAGGTTGGAGACGCCGGGCTTGTCCTGAGGGTCGTAGCGCACCTCGGTGCCGGTGTCGGTCACCGCGCGCATGACCTTGCGACGGATGTCGGCGGGCGGGTCGAGCAGGTAGATCGTCCCGGCGGCCGAGCCGTCGGACTTGCCCATCTTCGAGGTGGGCGTGGTCAGGTCCATGACCCTGGCGGCGATCTGGGGGTGCACGGCCTCGGGCACGGTGAAGGTCTCGCCGTAGAGGCGGTTGAAGCGCAGGGCCAGGTCACGGGTGAGCTCGACGTGCTGGCGCTGGTCCTCTCCCACGGGCACGAGGTCCACCCGGTGCAACAGGATGTCGGCGGCCATCAGCGCGGGATAGGTGAGCAGCGACAGCCGCACCTCCTCCTGCTGGGCCGACTTCTCCTTGAACTGGATCATCCGCCGCATCTCGCCGAAGTAGGCGGTGCTCTCCAGCAGGTAGGCCAGCTCGGTGTGGGCGGGCACCTGGGACTGGATGTAGACCAGTGACCGGTCCAGGCCGCAGGCGAGCAGCAGGGTGGCCGCCTCGCGGGTGCGCGCGCGCAGGGTCTCCGGGTCGTGCTTGATGGTCAGGGCGTGCAGGTCGGCGACCGCGTAGACGCAGTCCGCCTCGTCCTGGAGCCGTACGGCGGGCATGATCGCGCCGAGGAGGTTGCCGAGTGTGAGGTGGCCGGTGGGTTTGAACGCCGAGAAGACGCGCTTGGTCATGGTCTCTCCTTGCTGGGAAGGGACCGCCGCGCGCCCGGCCGTGCACAACGCGGAACGGCCGCCGGTTCGCGGCGGCCGTCTGGTGTGCGCAGTCTGGACTGGCTAGCGGGTCCGCCGAGGGGCGGCCCGCCACAGACCCAGACTGTGCGTGCTCATGCGGATGAGTGTATCTCCTCGGCCACGGCGGCGGCAAAGGCGTCGACGTCGGCCTCGGTGGTGTCGAAGGCCGTCATCCAGCGGACCTCGCCGGTGGCCGCGTTCCAGACGTAGAAGCGGAAGCGCTTCTGCAGGCGCTCGGTCACGTCCGGTGGCAGGATGGCGAAGACCGCGTTGGCCTGCACCGGGCGCGGGACCTCCACCCCGGGGATCTCCCGGACCGCGGCGGCCAGCCGCTGGGCCATGGCGTTGGCGTTGCGGGCGTTGCGCAGCCACAGGTCCCCGGCGAGCAGCGCCTCGAACTGGACCGAGACGAACCGCATCTTGGAGGGGAGCTGCATGGAGGTCTTGCGCAGGTAGCGCAGGCCGCGGACGGCGTCGGGGTTGAGCACCACGACGGCCTCGCCGAACATCATCCCCGCCTTGGTGCCGCCGAAGGACAGCACGTCCACGCCCGCGTCCGTGGTGAACGCGCGCAGCGGCACCTCCAGCGCGGCGGCCGCGTTGGTGGCGCGGGCGCCGTCGAGGTGGACGAGCATGCCGAGCTGGTGGGCGTGGTCGCAGATCGCCTTGATCTCGGCCGGGGTGTAGAGAGTGCCCAGCTCGGTGGTCTGCGTGATCGAGACGACCTTGGGCTGGGCGCGGTGCTCGTCGCCGAAGCCCCACGCCTGCCTGTCGATCAGGTCGGGGGTGAGCTTGCCGTCCGGGGTGGGCACGGTGAACAGCTTGAGCCCCGCCGACCGCTCCGGCGCCCCGCCCTCGTCGGTGTGGATGTGCGCCGACTCAGCGCAGACCACCGCCTCCCACTGCGCGGTCATCGCGCGGAGCGCGACCACGTTGGCGCCCGTGCCGTTGAACACCGGCCAGGCCTCGGCCGCCGGCCCGAAGTGTCCCTTGAAGACCTCCTGCAGCGCACCGGTGTACACGTCGTCGCCGTAGGCGATCTGGTGGCCCTCGTTGGCCAGGGCGATCGCCTGGAGGATCTCCGGGTGCACCCCGGCGTAGTTGTCGCTGGCGAAGCCCTTCACCAGCGGGTCGTGCCTGCGAATCGCGTCCGTCACTTCTTCCCCTTGAGCGGGGCGGCCGGTGGTCGGGGACCGGCCGCCGTGGTGCGTGTCACGCTCACTCGCGTGTGAGGTCCACCCGGGTGCCGTTGGCATCGGTGTCCCAGAGGCCGTCGATCGCCTCGGCGAGGTCGTCGACGTCGGTGAAGCCCGGGAACTTCCGTTCCGGGCTCGCCTCGCGCATCGCCTTGTTCACGAGCGCCTTGACGACCAGGATATTGGCCGTCGCGTCCGTGCCCTCCAGGGCGTCGGCGAAGGCCAGCGTCCAGGCTTCGGCGGCGGCCTTGGCGGTGCCGTAGGCCGCGTTGCCCTGGGTGGGGCGCTCGGCCGCCTTGGCGGAGACGACGGCGAAGCGGCCGCGCTCGCTGGCCTTCAGCAGCGGCTCGAAGGCGAGCGTGACGTGCTGGAGGGTGCGGATCAGCAGGTCGTGCAGGAGATCCCAGTCTTCCAGCTTGGTCTCGGCGAAGGTCTTGGAGCCGCGCCAGCCGCCGACCAGGTGGACGATGCCGTCCACCCTGCCGTGCTCGGCCTCGATGTCGCGGGCGAGCTTCTTGACGGCGTCGAAGTCGAGCAGGTCGACCGCGAGCGTCCCCTCGGCGCCGGACTTGTCCACGCCGATGACCGTGTGCCCCTTGTCGGTGAAGCGGCGGACGGCGGCCTGGCCCGCGGGACCCGCCGCGCCGGCAACAAGAATGATCATGCTCGGATCCCCTTCGTGGATTCGACGACGTCGCCGAGCTTACGGCGCAGGGCCTCGTAGAACATGCTCAGGGGGAACTCGTCGGGCAGCACCGCGTCGACCACGGCCTTGGGGAACCCCTCGACCGGCAGCGCCTCCACGCCGCGGTTCCAGACCGAGGCGGGGTGCGGCTCCACGTAGGCGGCCACGAGCTGGTGGGCGGCCAGCCAGTGGGCGAGCTTGGAGCGGTCGATGCCGTCGCGGTAGAGCTTCTCCACCTCGCTGCGCAGGTCGGCGACGCCGTCGGCGAGCCGGGCCCAGTCGACGCTCAGCCGGTTGTCGGTCCACCGGACGATGTCGTTGCGGTGCAGGTAGGCGAACAGGAGCTGGCCACCGAGGCCGTCGTAGTTGCGGACCCGGTCACCGGTGATCGGGAAGCGGAAGAGCCGGTCGAACAGGATCGCGAGCTGGACGTAGCGGGCGTGCGGCACGCCCTCCTGCTCCAGCTTCACGGCCTCGCCGAACGCCGTGAGGTCGCAGCGGAGCTCCTCCAGCGAGTACAGCCAGTACGGCATGCGCTGCTTGATCATGAACGGGTCGAACGGCAGGTCACCGTGGCTGTGGGTGCGGTCGTGGACCAGGTCCCAGAGCACGAAGGTGTCCTGGGCGAGCTCCTGCGACTCGATCAGCCGGGCGGCGTCCGGCGGCAGCGCCAGCTTTAGCGTCGCCGCGGCGGCCTTGCTGACCGCGCGGAACCGGGCGGCCTCGCGGTCGCAGAAGATGCCGCCCCAGGTGAAGCGGGGCGGGGTCTCCCGGACGGCGACGGTCTCGGGGAAGAGCACCGCGGAGTTGGTGTCGTAGCCGGAGGTGAAGTCCTCGAAGGCGATCGGCACGAACAGCGGGTTGTCGTAGCGGGTGTTCTCCAGCTCGGCCAGCCACTCGGGCCAGACGGTGCGGATCCAGACGGCCTCGATGTAGCGGAAGGTGGTGCCGTTCTGGGTGTACATCGGGAAGACGACCAGGTGCTCCAGGCCGTCCACCCGCTGGGTGTCGGGGTGGAAGGCGTTGAGGGAGTCCAGGAAGTCGGGCACGCCCAGGCCCTGCTCGACCCACTTGCGGAAGTCGGCGACGACCGCGGTGAGGTAGGCCTCGTCGTGCGGGAAGCGCGGGGTGAGGCCGTCGACGTGGTCGACGATCTCGGAGATCAGCGCCACCGCCCGGTCGCGGTCGCCCTCGATCGAGCCGTCCTTGGCCTGCAGGGGCTTGAGCGCCTCCACGGCGTCCTTGAGCCCCTGGAAGGCGGAGCGGGCCTCCGACTCCTTCGTGGCCGCCGAGGCGGGGACGCGCGCGGCCCAGGTGACGAGGTTGCCCCAGAGCGCGGCGTGGTCGTAGTCGCCGATGGAGTCGTCGCCGAACAGGTCGGAGTCGGCGAGGACCACGACGCGGCCCTTGCCGTGCCGTACGGCCACCGCCAGGGGCAGGCCGGCGGGGTCGGCGGTGGACGACGTCCGGAACAGCACGGCCGCGTCCTCGGGGGCGACGAGCACGCCGGCGCGGTAGAAGCAGGCGCGACGGGCGCCGGCGAGGAGGTCCTCGCCGGCGCTGTCACCGGGGGAACCCAGGACCCAGGAGGCCACGCCGTTGTGGGCGTTCCTGGGGTCCTGGACGGTGGTGTGCTCGACGCCGACGCCGAAGCGGGCGAGCAGCTCGTCGAGGTTGCTGCCGTACTTCTCCTGCTCGCACTCGGCCAGGACGACCAGGCCGCCGCCGTCGGCGACGTAGGCCTCGACCGCGTCGAGCTCCTCCACGGGGAAGACGGGGCTGCCCAGGCCGGTGGTGCGCTCCCAGCGGTCGGCCGAGGGGTGCGCGATCACGAAGACGTCGTTCGAGCCCAGCAGGGCGGGAGTGATCGGACCCTCGGTGTGCGCGGCCACGGTGTGGCCGAGCCTGCGCAGGAGCTCGGCGGCCCGCGCGTAGCTGTTGTCGTCGGGGTGTCCCGGATTCATCGTCTCGGCCACGTCCCGCCGGATGGTCCAGGACTCGTTGTGCGCCTCGTCGAACAGCACACGCGGGAAAGCTCTCACGATAAATCCTCCCTCAGATGAGACCCAATGACGAAAAATATACACACTATGTCCCGGTATGGACACATCCCTTATTGCTGAACCTGGCAGACCGGCCGGGACGGCACCCGGGGCCGGATCCCGGCCGTCCCTGTCGGCGCGGCCGGACGGCGACAGGCCGGCTGTAAAGCTCGCTTGACACAAGGGAAGTGTCAAGGGTACTTTCCACGTCGAGGGTTATGTAAAAGGAGCTTTACATTGTGGACAACGACGTCAGGGAGTTACGGAGCTCCGCAGGGCTCTCCCAGCAGGCCCTCGGGGAGCGGCTCGGGGTGTCCCGACAGACGATCAACGCCATCGAGCAGGGCCGCTACGATCCCTCGCTCCCTCTCGCCATCCGGTTAGCCCGGTTCTTCGGCCGGGCCGTCGAGGAGGTCTTCCACTGTGACGACTAGACGCTGGTTCTTCGCGGCCTTCTGCTTTCTGCTCGGCCTGCTGATGGGCGTGCCGTTCATGGTCCGCGGCGAGGTCGTGTTCGGACTCGTGCTCGTCGGCATCATGGCCGGCTACGCCGCCGTCCTCCTGCTGACGCGCAGGCGCAGCGAGACCATGGCGATGCTGACCGGCGAGGTGGGTGACGAGCGGCGCAGGCTCAACGAGCTGCGCGCCCGCGGCGCCATGGCCCACGTGCTCCTCACGATCCTGATGGGCGGGTTCCTCGTGCAGATGTGGCGCGGCGAGGATTACCTGCTGTTCGCCTGCCTGGGTGCCGCCGCGGGCGCTTCCTATTCGATCGCGCTCTTCTACTTCTCCCGGCGAGGCTGACCCCCTCCTGATGCCAGGCGTCGCGTCCCGTCCAACCCCTGGGAGGCAGGAGTTTCATGTTCAAGCGGGACGGCCTGGCGTTCACCCCGGGCCAGCTGTCGGTCGCCGCGGTGGCGGCGGGACTGGCCGCACTCATCGCCTCCGTCGTCGCGCCCACACCGCCGCGGCTCGGGCCCGCGACGACGGGTGACCGCGCGCTGGCCCAGGCCGTGCGCGAAGCGGCGGGATCCGACGGCTACCGCGCCCTGTCCGTGGCGCTGATCGAGAACGGCGTCATCCGCACGGCCGGGGTCGGCGACACGGGCGGGCCCGTCCCACGTCCGGTCGACGCGTCCACCCCGTTCGAGATCGGCTCGGTCCCCAAGGCGTTCACCGGCATGATCCTCGCCGACATGGCAGCCCGGGACGGCCTCGACCCGCGTTCGCCGGTGCCCGGCCTCAGGGACTCGATCACCTACGAGGAACTGACCAGCCACCGCTCCGGCCTCCCCCGGCAGCCCGGCGGCCTGGGCATGCTCGCCAGAGCGATCGCCGCGAACTACAGCCATGGCAACCCCTACGGCGGGCAGGACGTCTCCGACGTGCGCGAGGCGGCCGGCTCGGCCGGGCTCTCCGGGCGCGGCAAGGTCTCCTACTCCAACCTCGGCGTGGCGGTGCTCGGAGACGCGCTCGCCGAGCGGGCGGCTCTCCCCTACCCCGAGCTGCTGAAGCGGCGGGTGCTGGAGCCCCTCGGCATGAAAGCCACCACCACGTCGGCCCTGCCGACGGGCAGGGCGCACGGTTACCTGCAAGCCGGACACGAGGCGGACCCGTGGGCGGGCACGGGCTACCTCCCGGCGGGCATCGGCATCTGGTCCACCAGCGCCGACCTCGCCCGCCTCGCCGACGCGATGCTCAGGGGCAGCGCCCCGGGCTCCGACGCCGCGACGCCGCGCTTCACCCAGGACCAGACCCGTCGCATCGGCTACGGCTGGTTCACCACGAAGACCAACAAGGGCCAGGTCACCTGGCACAACGGCGGCACCGGCGGCTTCAGCGCGTACGTCGGCTTCGACCGTGACAGCCGGCGCGGCGTGGTCGTGCTGGGCAACACCGACAAGAGCGTCGACCACGTGGGCCTGCGGCTGCTCGGCCACGACGCGCCGGAGCCCTCCCCCAGCACCCAGGCCCTCATCGCGATCGCGATCACCCTGCTCCTGCCCCTCGGCGCCGCCCTGACCGCGTGGGAGCCGGCGACCCGCCGCAGGCCGACCCGGAACCGCCCCCCGGTCGACCGCCTCGGCGTGGTCAACTCCACGACCACCGCCGTCGTGATCCTCTGGATGGCCTGGCTGATCGGAGCCTGGGGCACGCTGCCCTCCGCCCTGTTCGTCCTCGCCACGGCGGCCACGGCGGCCGGCACGGCCCTGACCCTCACCCGCTGGCGCGACCTCCCCGCGGCTCGTCAGCCCGGCCGCCGGCTCCCCTCCCTCTTCGGCCTCCTCGTCAACATCGCGATCGCCACAGCCCTCCTCCTCGCGACCTGACCCTCACAGACCACCGCCCGGCGACTGCTCACCCGCCACGGCGTCGCCCTCCGGTCCGCAGCCGGCCCTCTCCGGGTTGACGGCCCCGGCCGGCCGCCCCATTATGAACACACGTTCATGAATAAGCGTTCATAACGAGGATCGTACGGACGTCAGGGAGCCGGCGCGGCCGTTCGGCAGCGCCCAGCCGGGAGGAATCCGATGAATTCCATCGTCAACACCGAGCAGGCCGACGCCTGGAACGGCTACGAGGGCAACCACTGGGCCGATCACCAGGACCGCTACGACGCGGTGAACAGCGGGTTCAACGAGCCCCTGCTCGCCGCCGCCGCCATCGGCGAGCGGGACCGGGTGCTCGACGTCGGGTGCGGCAACGGGCAGCTGACGCGGCTGGCCGCCCGGCGGGCGCGGCTCGGGCGCGCCACCGGGATCGACCTGTCGGCACCGATGCTCCAGCGGGCGCGTGCCAGCGCGGCCGGCGAGGGCGTCGGCAACGTGACGTTCGAGCGGGGAGACGCCCAGATCCACCCCTTCCCCGACGCGGGCTTCGACGTGGCCGTCAGCCGGTTCGGGGTCATGTTCTTCGCCGACCCGGTCGCCGCGTTCGCCAACATCGGCCGCGCGCTGCGGCCGGGGGGCCGCCTGGCCTTCCTGTCCCTGCGGGAGATGAGCCGCAACGACCTGGGCGCCGTCTTCGCGGCGATGGCCGAGCACCTCCCGCCGGGGCCCGGTCCCACCGGGCCGGAGAGGTCCGGGCCGGAGTCGCTGGCCGACCCGGACCGCGTCCGGGAGGTGCTCACCGGCGCCGGTTTCGAAGGGGTGACCTCGGTGCCCGTCGAAGCACCCCAGGTGTGGGGCCGGGACGCCGAGGACGCGGGCCGCTTCCTCGGCGCCTGGGGCCCCGTCCGCTTCCTGCTCGGCCAGGTCGACCAGGCCGCCGCCGCCCGCGCCCGCGCCGCGCTCACGGCGGCGCTGCGGCGCCATGAGGAGCCCGACGCCGTACGGCTGCGCGGCGCCGCCTGGCTGGTCACCGCCACCCGCCCCTGACCGCCCGCTCGGCCACCTGGCCCCGGCCATCTGACCACCGCCGGGGTCCGGCCGGCCGCCGGGCGGCGCCCCGTCCGCCCGGCGGCGGCCGGGCCACGACGCTCACCACTGAAGGCTCACTACTATGCGATGTGATGTCACCGAGAAAAGCGGCCGCGCTCCGTGACGGCGACGGCGGCCAGAGCCTGCGCGAGCACCTGATCGCCGCCGCCGAACGCCTCATCTCCCGGCGCGGCACCGCCGGGCTCACCGTGCGCGACATCGCCCGCGAGGCCCAGGTCGCCGACGGCGTGCTCTACAACCACTTCGCGGGCAAGGAGGAGCTCCTCGCGCTCGCCCTGCACGCCCACGTCGAGAACGTCGAACGCGAGCTGGGCGAGCTGCCCTCCCGGGCGGGCGCCGGCACCGTCGAGGACAACCTGCGCGCCTACATCGCCCACGGCGTGGCGCTGCACGCCGCGATCATGCCCGCCTTCGCGGGCCTGGTCGCCCGGCCCGAGGTGCTCACCCTGTTCGCCGGCCTGCCCAATCCCGTCGGGACCGGACTGGGGCTGCGGGCGGCCCTGGCCGGATATCTCCGCGCCGAGCAGGACCTGGGCCGGCTCAGGCGGGAGATGAACGTCGAGGCGGCCGCCACGATGATCGTCGGCGCCTGCCACGAGCTGGTCCTGCCCGGCCTGCTGTTCCACGGCTCCGCCGCGCCCCCCGTCCAGGTCCCGCCGGGCTTCGTCGACGACCTGGTCACCGCCGTCCTGAACGGCATCGGCCCGGCCCCGACCCGCTGAGAGCCGACGGCCACCCGGTCGAACCCGTATCCGTCGTCAAGCGCGACTCACTCACCCTGCCCCGGTAAGGCGATTCCTGCGCGCTCCTGCGCGCCCAACACCGGTGATCGGGACGAGACCCGCGCTCACCGGCGGGCCCCCTCCGTAACGCCTCCGGCTGAGACCCGCTTACCCCGCGAAGGGGACGGCGGGTCCGCCCCGCGGCGGACGACCCGGCGGGAGAGGGGGGCCTACCTTCCTTGCGACAGTCCCGCACAGGCAAGGAAACTCCCCATGTTCAAAGACTCCGCCGACTTCCGCCGCGTGGCCGCCGGCACGCTGCTGATCGTCGCCCCGCTGCTCCAGGCCGTCGCCGTCGTCCTCGACCCGGGCACCTGGGGCGACGACCGCGAGGCGGTCAGCTACGGCGTCAACCCCGTCCTCGCCCAGATCGAGTCGGCCATGTACCACTGGGCCTACCTGCTGATGGGCCTGGCCGCCCTCGGCCTGCTGCACGTGACGCGCCGCCGCTCGGTGGTCTTCGGCCACATCGTGGGCCCGCTGACCGTCCTCGGCTACATCAACCTGTCGGGCCTGCTCCTCAGCGACCCGGTGGAGTGGTGGCTCGGCCGGCACTACAGCCCCGAGGAGGCCACCCGCATCATGGAGGAGATGCTGAACCTGCCCGGCTTCGTCTTCGGCTTCCAGATGCCGTGGATCTTCTTCGCGATCCTCGGCCTGCCGATCCTGCTGATCGGCGTCTGGCGCGCCGGGTTCGCGCACTGGTGGGTCCCGCTCGTCGTCGGCGTCGGCTACGGCACCTCGCTGCTGATCCCCTACGGCCCGGTGACCGTCGCGATGTGGGTCGCCCCGGCGGTCGCGCTGGGCTCGCTCGGCGTCAAGATGCTCCGGATGGGCCGCGAGGAGTGGGTCTCCTTCTACCCGACCGCCGCCCCGGGCCGGACGACCCCCGACTCGTACGCGAACACCACCGCCTGAGCCCGGTCGCGCAGATGGAGCTTCATCAGCACCCGCGCCACGTGGGTCTTGACCGTGGCCTCACCGACGAACAGCTCGCCCGCGATCTCGGCGTTGGTCAGGCCACGGGCCAGGAACCGCAGCACCTCCAGCTCGCGCGGGGTGAGATCGGCGAGCTGGGGCGGGGGCGCGGGGTCGTGACGGCCGGCGAAGGAGGCGATGACCCGGGTGGTGACGGCCGGGTCGAGCAGCGCGTCGCCGCCGACGACGACGCGGACGGCCTCCACGAGCTGCTCGGGCGGCGACACCTTGAGCAGGAACCCGCTGGTCCCGGCGCGGAGCGCGGCGTAGAGGTTCTCGTCGGTGTCGAAGGTGGTGAGCATGACGACCTTCGGCGGGTCAGGCCAGTCGAGCAGCTGCCTGGCCGCGGTGAGCCCGTCCATGCGCGGCATGGAGATGTCCATCAGCACGATGTCCGGCCGGGTGCGGCGGGCCACGGTGACGGCCTCGATCCCGTCGGCCGCCTCCCCCACCACCTCCATCCCCGGCTCGCTCTCCACGACGAGCTTCAGCCCGGCACGGACCATCGCCTGGTCGTCGGCGATCACGATACGGATGCTCACTTCTTCTCCTCGCCCAGCGGGTCGCCGGCCCCTTCAGCGGGCCGCCGTGTCGTCAGCTCATCTGGTCCGCCCATCGGCGAGCACCTCCTGGGAGATCGGCAGGGTCGCGTGGACGCGGAAACCGCCCTCGGGGCGGGGGCCCGCCTCGAACACGCCGCCGAACAGCGCGGCACGCTCGCGCATGCCGATCAGACCGTTGCCCGTCGACAGCCCGGGGGCGGCCGTGCCGCCGCCGTCGAGCACCTCCAGCTCCACCGAGCTCGCGCGGTAGGCGATCGAGATGCGGATCTCGGACTCGCCCGCGTGCTTGACCGCGTTGGTCAGCGCCTCCTGCACGATGCGGTAGGCGGACAGGTCCAGCCCCGGCGCGAGCCGTACCGGCTCGCCGGTGACCTCCAGCGTGATCCGCAGCCCGGAGGAGACGAGGGTGCTCACCGTGCCGGCCAGCAGGTCCAGGCCGGGCTGCGGGATGGCCTCGTCGAGCGGCATGCGCAGCGCGCCGAGCATGACGCGCAGCTCCTCCACGGCCTCGCGGCCCATCCGCTCGATGCCGAGGAGCACCTCGCTGTCCCCGCCCTGCGTACGGCGGAGCACCCCGGCCTGCATGACCATCATGCTGACGCTGTGGGCGACCACGTCGTGCAGCTCCCGGGCGATGCGGACCCGCTCCTCGGCGACGGCCTCGGCCGCCTGCCGCTCCCTGTCGCGTTCCACCTGCGCGGCGTGGTCGGCCAGGCGGCGGATCCGGCCGGCGTGGGCGTGTACGACGAGGCCGGTGAGATAGGCGGCGCCGAAGATGACGGTCAGGAAGACGACCTCGTCGAAGGGGAGCCGGCGGTGGTCGACGGCGCCCGAGTCGAAGACCAGCATGCCGGTCACGGCCCAGGCCAGGCCGGGCCGGAAGGGGAGTTCGGCGCCGATCGTGTGGAAGACGAGGAGCAGGGAGGCCAGCTGCCAGACCTGGCAGTGCTCGTAGCCCTGCCGGTGCCAGGCGTACTGGGCGAGGATCATCAGGATGTAGACCGCGACCGGCGCCTTGCGGCGGAACCACACCAGCACGCCGGTGACGAGCGCCTGGCCGATCCACCACAGCTCGGGGGTCTCGGCCGCGCCGTACTCGGTGGCGACGGTGAAGGCCTCCAGCGTGCCGAGAGCGGTGATCCCGCACCCGATGAGCAGATCGATCTTCGACACCGTGCGGAGGTGCCGGGTGAGCGACACCGTGCGGAGGTGTCGAACAGAGGGGAGGGGAACCGCCATGCGGGGAGACTAAGCCCTCGCGTCCTCATTTCATATAGGACAAAACGCCCAGACAAGCCGGTTGCAAGTGGGTCACAAGTCACGACACCTGGAAGGACACGCTCCGCACGAACCGGTTGGCCAGCCCGTCGTCACACCTGCCGGGCGCACAGAAGTAGATCATAAGCGCGGGTTCGTCCGGCCGCTCCACGGCCCATCCCATGAACTCCAGCTTGCCACCGCGCTGCGGATCGGTGATCGACCCCTCCAGCCGTACGGCGGGCCTGCCGCCCACCAGCACCTGGACCACCTCGGCGTAGACGTTGACCGTTCCGGGCAGCGAGGACTGCAGGGTCTCCTGGAGCTGCTGCGCGCCGCCGCGGGGGTCGAGGGTGTCGAGGGTCTGCGCGTAGAGGCCGGTGGCCTCCTCCGGCGTGTTCTTGATGATCTCGTTGACGGCCGCCCAGTCGGCGGTGACCGGCGTGGCGAACAGCGCGTCGAACTCCCCCGCCTTCGGCGAGGCCACCATGAACACGTCCGCGTGCGGGCGCGGGGTCCAGCCGCCGGGGTGCTCGAAGGAGATCGGCACCGCGGCCGAGCCCGCGTAGGGCACCCAGTCCTCGCCACCCCGCAGGAACGTCGCGACAACCCCCACCAGCGCGATGATCGCCACGATCGCGGCGGCCGCGCCGATCAGGATGCCCCGGCCGCCGGGCCCGGCCCCCTTCTTCTTCTCCTCGCGGGTGCCGCGGCCGGCCCCGGTGTCGCGGACGAGCTGGTAGGACTGGCCACTGATCGCGTCACGGAGTTCGGCGACGAACTGCGTGCAGGTGTCGTAGCGCTGCTCGGGCGACTTGGCCAGCGCCCGCGCCATGACGCCGTCGACCTCCAGCGGGAGCTCGGGCCGGAGCGTGCTGAGCGGGGTGGGCGACTCGGCCAGGTGCGCCCAGAGCAGCGCGATCTCGTTGTCGCGCTGGAAGGGCAGCCGTCCGGCCAGCGCCTCGTAGACCACGCAGGCCAGGCCGTACTGGTCGCAGCGGCCGTCGATGTGCTCCTTGTTGATCTGCTCGGGGGACATGTAGCGGGGAGTGCCGATGAACTGGTCGGTCTGGGTCAGCCCGGAGATCGAGGTGCGGTGCTTGGTGATGCCGAAGTCGGTGAGGTAGGCGTGGTCCCCCTCGGTGTGGCCGGCGATCAGGATGTTGGCGGGCTTGACGTCGCGGTGGATCAGGTCGTGCGCGTGGGCGGTGTCGAGCGCGGCGGCCACCTGGGCGAAGATCCGGTTGACCTGGCTGATCGGCATCGGCCCCTGGTCGTAGAACAGGCGGCGCAGGTCGGGGCCGTCGACGTAGCGCATCGCGATGTAGAGCGTGCCGTCGGCGGCGGAGTCGGCCTCGTAGATCGGGATGATGTTGGGATGGTCCATGCTCGCGACCGTCCGCGACTCCAGGACGAAGCGCTGGCGGAAGCGGTCGTCCTCGCCCAGCAGCGGATTGAGGATCTTCAGGGCCACCCGGCGGTTGAGCCGGGAGTCCACCGCGAGGTAGACCACGGCCATGCCGCCCTTGCCGATGACGTCCTCGACGTAGTATCCGGCCACCTCCTGGCCGATCAGCGCTCGCTCGTTCACGGCCGTCACGTCTCGGAGGGGTGGCCGCAGTAACCGCAGAAGCGGTGCGCGGGGCCCAGCCGCATCCCGCAGGCGGTGCAGTATTTCTGGCCCGCCGGGTCGGCGGCCCTGCCGTCGGGCTGCCCGTGGGCGGCCGGGTCGGCGGGCCTGGCGCCCGGATCTCGCGCGACCAGCACGGGCCGGCCGGGCGAGGTGGCGGAGGTCTTGGGCAGCGCGGGGAAGGAGCGGCTGACCACGACCGTGGGGTCGGCCGTCTCCCCGGGGGCCGGACGGCGGAGCGCGGGTGGCGGCGGACCGGCCTCCCCGGGCCGGGTGTCCCCGCCCCGGCTCACGCCGGAGCCGCCCTCCACCGGCTCCGGCGGGGACCTGCGCCTCCACAGCAGCAGCGCGCCGACCACCACGGCCGCCACCAGCACGCCGCCGGCGGCCAGCAACGGCCACAGCGGCGGCCCGGCGTCCTCGTCCTCGGTGGCGGCCGCCGCTCTCCTGGTCCCCTCGTCCTCGGCGGTGCCCCGCTTGAGCTGGGACGTCTTCAGGTGCGCCGCCGCCACGGTGTGCCCGGGATACAGCTCCAGGACGCGCTGGAAGGCGGGCACGGCGTCGCCGTAGTATTTCGTGTGGAAGCGGGTCAGCGCCTGCTCGAAGGCGGCGTCGATCGGGCCGCGCCGGGGCGTGACCTTGGCCTCGGCCAGCGCCTTGGCGATCTCCCGGACGCCGATCATCCGGCCGTCCTCGCCGCCGCCGATCAGCAGCCCGACGACCTCGCCCTTCTTGTCCTCGATCACCGGCCCGCCGAGCAGCCCCCTGTCGACGAGGGCGCCCAGCTTCCGCGGCTCGTCGACCTTGTTCTCGGGGTCCTTGAACCGCCGGCCGCCCTCACCGGCGCCCCCGGCGCGCAGATGCGCGATGTCGACGGTCTCCGGCAGGTCGGCGGCGGGCCGCCCGGTGAATCCGGCGACCGCCACCGGCGAGCCCTCCTTGCCGGGGACCGCCGCCGCGAGCGGCGCCGTGGGCAGGCCCGCGCCGCCGTCGGCACGCCCGACGGGCATCAGCACGGCGGGGCCGTCGGGCCTGGAGTCGGCATGGACGATCTCGGCCCTGAACCCCTCCTCGTCCGCAGGGGAGATGTTGGGGAAGACGCGGATCTCGGTGGTGACGTCGACGATGCAGGTCGCCGTGGGCTGCTTGGGCGGGTAGCACTCCTGCAGGTGGTGGTTGAGCCGGTCGTCCTTGACCGTGTGCCGCTCGAAGTCCAGGGGGATCTTGACCTTGTGGTGCTCGGCGAAGATCTTGTTGGCGGCGTACACCGCGACGTCCTTGCCGGTCTTGACCACCCGGGTGAGGGTGACGACGCCGCCTTCGGGGTTGACGACGGTCCCGGTGCCGCCGCCGATGGGCACCTTGTAGCTCCGCTCCACGTGGACCAGCTCGCCGATGTGGTCCAGCAGGGTGATGTCGACGTGCGCCTGCGCCTCGATCCGGACGACGGCGGGGGTCACCAGATCGGTGATCCCGCTGGGGTGCTCGTGGGCCAGCGCAGGGGCGGTCGCGGCGACCGCCAGCACGAGGCCGCCGAGGAGCGTCAGAGCAGATCCGGACCGCCGCATCGCCACTCCAAAGGGGGATAAGGACAGCGTGGCAACCGTAGTGCAGAAGTCAATAGAACGGCGGATAGACAAGCGCTTGCTAGGGGAAATAATCTGCGCTCCGTGAGCGAGCGGAGCGGGCGGACGGACCGGCGGGCGGGCGAGCACGGCGGCGGAGGCGGGTCCCGCCCCCGGGGCGGGGATCCCATGGGCGGGGATCCCATGGGCGGGGATCCCATGGGCGGGGATCCCATGGGCGGGCGGACGGGCGGGCCCGGCGGCCCGCCGGACGGGGAGGGCCGGTGAGCCACTCGATCGGGGTCGACGTCGGCGGGACGTTCACGGACGCGGTGCTCAGCGGGCCGGACGGCGAGATGACCGTCGCCAAGTGCCTGAGCACCCACGACGACCCCGCCGACGGGATCGTCGCCGCGGTCACCGCGGTGCTGGGCCGTACCGACCCGTCGGCGGTGACCAGGGTCGTGCACGCCACCACTCTGGCCACCAACGCGGTCCTGGAGCGGCGCGGCGTCCGGGTCGCCTACGTCACGACCCTGGGCTTCCGCTCGGCGATCCCCCTCGGCCGGTACGCCCGGGTGGAGGAGGACCGCTACGACCTCCGGTTCGACCCGCCCGCGCCGCCGGTCGCGGCCGAGGACTGCTTCGAGGTGCCCGAGCGGATCGGCAGCCACGGCCAGGTGCTGCGGCCGCTGGACGAGGCGGCCGTGGCCCGGGTCGGCGCGGAGATCGCCCGGCGGGGCGTCACGGCGGTCGCCGTCTGCCTGCTGCACTCCTACGCCAACCCGGCCCACGAGCGGCGGGTCGCGGAGATCCTCGGGGCCGTGGTCCCGACCGTGGTGATCTCCTCGGAGGTCTGGCCGGAGCTGCGCGAGTACGAGCGGGCGACCACGACCATCATGTCCGCCTACGTCGGGCCGGTGATGACGGGATACCTGCGGCGGCTGAGCGCGCGGCTGGCCGCACTCGGGATCACCGCCCCGGTGCACGTCATGGACTCCGGCGGCGGCGTGATGTCGGCCGAGCTGGCCGCGCGCCGGGCGGTGGCCACGATCGAGTCCGGGCCCGCGGCCGGGGTGCTGGCCGCCGCGGCGACCGGGTATCCGGACGTGATCTCCTTCGACATGGGAGGGACGACGGCCAAGACCTGCGTGATCAGGGACGGCAGGCCGGAGATCACCCACGAGTTCCACGTCGGCGGGAAGGGCAGCTTCGGCGGCCGCCGAGCCGGGACCGGGGTGCCGATCAAGACCCCCGCCGTCGACCTGGCGGAGGTGGGCGCCGGAGGGGGCAGCGTCGCCTGGCTGGACCCGGCCGGCGCCCTGCGGGTCGGGCCGAGGTCGGCGGGCTCCGAACCCGGTCCGGCCTGTTACGGCCTGGGCGGCGGGGAGCCGACGGTGACCGACGCCAACCTGGTGCTCGGCTACCTCGATCCCGCCTCCTTCGCCGGGGGGACGGTGCCGCTGTCCCCGGAGCTCGCCGGCAAGGCCGTCGACCAGCACCTGGCCGGACCGCTGGGGGTGTCCAGGGCCGAGGCCGCGCACGCGGTCCACGAGATCGCCAACGCCTCGATGGGGTCGGCCGTGCACGTGGTCACCGTGCAGCGCGGCATCAACCCGGCGGGGTCCGTCATGGTCGCCTTCGGCGGCGCGGGCCCGATGCACGCGGCCCGGGTCGCCGCCCGCTTCGGCATCTCCACCGTGCACGTCCCGGCCCGCTGCGGCGTCGGCTCGGCGGCCGGCCTGCTGACCGGCGATCTGTCCACCGACCGCGTCCTGTCGGCCCTGGACGCCGACCCCGCGCAGGTCTTCGCCACCCTCGCCGCGGCCGCCGCCCTCGATCTCGGCCTCTCCCCGGACTCCCCCGGCGTGTCCGTCACGCGCTCGGCCGACCTCCGCTTCATCGGCCAGGCCCAAGAGCTGACCGTCCCCTGGTCCGACTCGCCCGCCGAGCTGGCCGGCCGTTTCTCCGCCCGGTACCGGCAGGTGTACGGCATCGCCCAGGAGGGTCCGACGGAGATCGTCAGCTACCGCGTCCGCCTCACCCAGGCCGCCCGCCACGTGCCCGGCCCGCCCGGCCCCGCCGGCCGCCACACCCCCCGGACGGCCGGCGGACCGGCGGGGGCGGACCGCCCCGGCACGGGCCCCGTGAGGAGCCGGCCGGCCTACTTCCCCGAGACGGACGGATACGTGGAGGTGCCGGTGTTCACCCGGGCCCGCCTGGAGGAAGTCGCCGGACCGGCGATCGTCGAGGACGCCGAGTCGACGATCGTGATACCGCCGGGGTGGACGGCCCGGCTCGCCGAGGCCATGGCCGTGATCCTCACCAGGACGGGCCGATGAGCGGCGCCCCGGACGCGCTCACCGCCGAGGTGCTGCGGAACGCGCTGGTGGTGGCCGCCGAGGAGGCCGGCATCGTGGTGGTGCGCTCGGCCTACTCCACGTTCATCGTCGAGGGGTCGGACGCGTCGGCGGCGATCCTCGACGCCGGCGGGCGCCTGGTCGCGCAGTCGATGGCCACCACGCTCATGAACAGCATGGCGTTGAAGGTCGCGCTGCCGGAGCTGCTGGCGGACATCCCGGCCGGGACCATGCGCCCCGGCGAGGTGTTCGTGCTCAACGACGCCTACCGGGGCGGCGTGCACACCAACGACCTGCTCGTCTACCGGCCGGTCTTCGTCGAGGGCGTCCCCGCCTACTTCACCGCCACGATGATCCACGTCTCGGATCTCGGCGGCCTGTCGGCGGGCGGCATGGCGCCGCTGGCCACCGACGTCTTCCTGGAGGGCCTGCAGCTGCCCCCCGTCAGGCTGGCCACCGCGCGGGGCGTCGAGCCCACCGTCGAGGCGATCCTGCGGGCCAACAGCCGCACCCCGGACAAGGTCATGGGCGACGTGCGGGCCCTCATCGCGGGCACCGCGGTCGCCGCCGCCAGAATGGAGGCGCTGGTCGCCGAGTACGGCCCGGCCGGGCTCGCCCAGGGGATCGACGACTACCTGGACCACACCGAGGCGAGGACCCGCGCCGCCCTGGCCGCGCTCCCCGCGGGCCGCTACGAGGCCGCCTACCTGATCGACGACGACGGCATCAATACCGGTGTCCCGCACACCGTCCGGGTCGCGGTCACCCTGGAGCCCGGCGCGGGGGCCGTGCTGGACTTCGCGGGCACCGGCCCACAGGTCCCGGCGGCGATCAACTCCTCGGCCTCGCAGTCGCTGGCCGCGGCGGTGTTCGCGGTGCGGTGCTTCCTCGACCCGGCCATCGCGATGAACGACGGCTGCCTGCGGGCGATCGAGGTGCGGCTGCCGCCGGGCTCGCTGCTGAACGCCTGCTCCCCCTACCCCTGCGGCGGCCGGTTCGTGCCCATCTACGCGGCGATGGAGGCGATCTTCCAGGCGCTGTCGGAGGCGGTGCCGGAGCGGGCGATCGCGGCGAGCGGGATCCTGCAGCCCTTCTCCATCGCGGCCGTGCGGGCGCCGTACTGGATCCACCTGTCCTACGACTTCGGCGGGGTGGGCGCCCGTCAGGGCAAGGACGGCCCGGACGCGACGGGCGTCCACTTCGGCATCGGCCGCAACTCGGTCCCCCAGGCCGAGCCGGTCGAGACCCGCTGCCCGCTGGTCGTGGAGTCGGTGGAGACCGTCCCCGACTCGGGCGGGCCCGGCCGCCACCGCGGCGGGCTGGGCTCCCGGACGGTGATCCGTTTCCTGGCCGACGCCCACGTCACCACCCGGGGCGACCGGCTGCGCAACCCCCCGCCCGGCCGTTCGGGCGGCCTGCCCGGGCGGGTCGGCGGCTTCTACCGGCGGCGTCCGGACGGCTCGCTCGAACGCCTCGGCTCCAAAGTGAACAACGCCCTGTTCACCGCCGGGGAGGCGTTCGTGATCGAGACGACGGGAGGCGGGGGCATCGGCTCGCCGTACGACCGCCCGCTCGGCGAGATCGAGGCCGACCTCAGGGCGGGCCGGATCACCGCGCTGGGCGCGCTCACCGACTACGGCGCCGCGGTCGCGGAGGACGGCTCGCTCCGGCGGGCGCGGTGACGGTCCCGGTCAGCCGCGCGGGCGCAGGAGCGCGGCGGGGTCGAGGCTCGCCTCGAAGGGGCCGGTGACGGTGGCGACCTGCCCCGCGCCGCACTTCTGGACGAGCCGGTAGCCGTCTCCGTCGAGCTCGTGGATGTAGATCGTCGGCCCTTCGGAGGGCTCCACCCGCCAGTAGAACGGGATGCGGGCGTCGGCGTAGGCGCTGGGCTTCATGGCCCGGTCGCGCCTGCGCGTGTGCGGGCTCACCACCTCGACGGCGAGCAGCACGTCCTGTGGGGAGAAGGCCGCCTCGGTGTCGTCGACCAGCCCGCTCGGCACGACGGCGACATCCGGGATGAGGAGGTCGCCCTTGTCGACACGCAGGTTGATCCGGGAGAGCGGCTGGAGCTCCGGCGGCGCCGCGTCCTCCAGGAGGCACAGCAGGCGCATGGTCACGAGCTGGTGGACGGGGGTGGGGGGCGGGCTCACGAGGAGGCAGCCGTCGAAGAGTTCGTACCGGTTGCCGTCATCGGGGAACCCGAGGAGATCGGCGACGGTGAACGGCGGCCTGCCCGGCAGAACCGTCTGCACGGCAGATCGGTCGAGCTTCTTGGCGATCACCGCCCCAGTATCGGGACTCTCCGCCCCTCTCAGATGCCACTTTCCATAATTTCCTCACTCCATGTAGTTGAACTATCACGATTCGTCCAGTCATGCGCGCCTCGCCGTACCGCGTCGTGGACCGCGCGGGCGACGCGGGCGCCCCAGACCGACCGGGGCCCGCCGAACAGCTCCTCGGGGCCGTCGGCGCGCACGGCCACGCAGACCGCGTCGGAGGCGGTGCCCGTGCCGGGGAAGCCGGTCTCCAGCAGCGCCTGGGTCTTGGCCTCGGTCACCGTCATGACCGTGTTGACCAGGGCGGCGTCGCTCATCGCGACCGGCACGGCGACGACGATGTTGACGGTGCCCGGCAGATACATCGGCGCCAGCTCGGGGTCCGCGGCGCCCTCGGGGACGGCGGCCCAGGTGGGGACGCGCAGGCCGACGGTCGCCGCCGCCTCCACTCCCCCGTCGGCCGAGCGGGTGAACCGGTCGACCGCGGCCGCGGTCAGCATGCCGACGCCGGGCCCCGGCGGGGCCATCTCAAGGATGTGCTCCACCGGGTCCATCCGCGAGTAGCCGCCGACCACCTGGGCGTTGAGCACCCACTCCAGCGGGCCGATGCCGCCGCCGACCATCGCCGAGGAGATCGCCCGCCAGCCGGGGCCGAACTCCCACAGCAGCGAGGCCAGCCGGGCCCCGTCCTCCTCGCGACGGCTCAGCTTCACGGGCGCTCCAGGTGGACCTCGGGTCTGCCGCCGGCGCCGGTCCCGACGCGGACGCGGGCGTCGAAGTGCTCGCCGATCAGTCTCTCCGTCAGCACCTCGGCCGGGGTGCCGGAGGCCGCCACCCGGCCGTCGGCGATCAGCATCATCGAGTCGGCGTACTGGCCGGCGAGGCTCAGGTCGTGCAGAGTCGTGACCACCGTCAGCCCGTCGGCCAGGCGGAGGCGGTCGAGCAGCTCCAGGACCTGCTGCTGGTGTCCCAGGTCCAGCGCGGTGGTGGGCTCGTCGAGCAGGAGCACGGGGGCCTGCTGGGCCAGCGCCCTGGCCAGCACGACACGCTGGCGCTCGCCGCCGGACAGGCGTCCGAGCGTGCGCGAGGCGAGCGGCGACAGGTCGAGCCGCTCCAGCACCGACGCCGTCACCTCGCGGTCGCGGCGGCTCTCCCGGCCCAGATAGGGGATGTATGGCGTGCGCCCCAGCAGGGCGTAGTCGAAGACGGTCATGTCGACCGGGAGCGCCGGGGCCTGGGGGGCGTAGGCGAGCAGCCGGGCCCGGTCCCTGGGGCCGAGACGGCGGACGGGTCCGCCGTCGACGAGCACCTCCCCGGAGCACGGCAGCACCCCGGCGAGCGCCTTGAGCAGCGTGGACTTGCCGGCGCCGTTGGCCCCGATGACGGCCAGCCAGTCGCCGCCGCGCACCTCGAAGTCGACGCCGGACAGCACGCTGCGCCGCTCCAGGACGACGGTGAGGTCCCTCACCCTGACGTGGCTCACGTCTCCACCCGCCTGGTCACGCGCAGCACGGCGACGAAGAACGGCGCGCCGACGAAGGCGGTGACCACGCCGATGGGCAGCTCGGCCGGGGCCAGCACGGTCCGGGCGATCAGGTCGGCGAGGACGAGGAAGGCGGCGCCGCCGATCAGCGAGAGCGGGAGCACGCTCCGGTAGGAGCCTCCGGCCAGCCGCCGGACCACGTGCGGGACCACGATGCCGACGAAACCGATCAGCCCGCTGACCGCGACGGCCGAGGCGGTGGCCAGGGAGGCGGCCAGCAGCACGACGAGCCGGACGCGGGCGACGTTGAGGCCGAGGCTGCCGGCCTCGTCGTCGCCGACCGAGAGCACGTCGAGCAGCCTGCCGTGCAGCAACATGACCACCACCGAGGCGGCGGCGTACGGGGCGGCCAGCCTGATCTGGCTCCAGCCGCCGCCGACGTCGCCGAGGATCCAGCCGTAGATGCGCTGGAGCTCCTCCACCCTGAGCTGCTGCAGGAAGGTCTGGACGGCGGTGAGGAAGGAGGTGACGGCCACGCCGGCCAGGACCAGCGTGGCGGTGCCTCCGCCCCGGCCCGCGACGTTGCCCAGCGCGTAGGCGAGCAGGACGCCGCCGATGGCCCCCGCGAACGCGGCGACCGGGATGACGAGGGCCTGGTCGTCACCCTTCATGAACACGATCGCCGCCGTGGTGGTGAGGCCGGCTCCCGCGGCGGCCCCCAGCAGGTAGGGGTCGGCCAGTGGATTGCGGAAGACGCCCTGGTAGGCGGCGCCCGCGACGGCCAGCAGCCCGCCGACGACCGCGGCCAGCAGGACCCTGGGCAGCCGGAGCTCCCACAGCAGGCCCTGCTCGACCGGCGCCAGCCCCGAGTCGGCCGAGACGATCGGCAGCCAGTCGAGCAGCTGCAGCGCCACCCTCTCCGGCGCGATGTCCGCCGCGCCGATCAGCAGGGCGGCGAGCATGCTCGCCAGCAGGACGGCCGAGGCCGCCAGCGCCGCCGCCGGGCGGGCCCCGGCGGCCCGCCGTACCGGGCGGCCGGCCCGCGCGCCGCGCCCCGCCGCACCGGCGTCCGGGAGGGGGGTCCCCACCGGCGCGGCGTCCGTCCCCGCCGGGGGGCCGTCCGCCCGGCCGGAACCGCCGGAGCCGCCAGGGCCGCCAGGGCCGCCGGAGGCCGAGGCCCCGACCGGGGGGCCGTCCGCCCGGCCGGGGCCGCCGGAGCGAGAGAGACCGGTCACTTATTCGGTCGCGGCCTTCTGCACGGCCTCGCCGACCTGCTTGGCCAGGTCCACCACACGCGGGCCCCAACGGGAGGCAATGTCGTCGTCGAGGGCGACGACCTGGTCGTTCTTGAGGGCCGACAGCTTGGACCAGCCGGGACGCTTGGCGAGGGTGTCCTTGGACTGGGCGCAGCACTTGGTGTCGGCCAGGAAGATGAGGTCCGGGTCGGCCTGGGCGACGAACTCGGCGGAGAGCTTGGGATAGCCGCCGGCCGGGTCGGGGGCCTTGTCGGCGACGTTGGTCAGGCCGAACATGCCGTAGATCTGGCCGATGAAGGTGGTGGAGGTGACCGAGTAGGGCGTGGAGTCCAGCTCGTGGTAGAAGGTGAGCTTCTTGCCCGTGGGCACGCTCGCCACCAGCCGGCCCATCTCCTGCTTCATCCCGGCCACGACCTCCTCTGCCTTGGCCTTGTTGCCGGTGGCCGCGCCGAGGTCGGCGATCTGGTCGTAGGTCTCGTCGAGCTTGGCGGCCGAGGGCTCCAGCAGCACCGGGACGTTGACCTTGGTCAGCTTGGCCACGATGCCGTCGCTGTCGTTGGCGAGCACCACCAGGTCGGGCTTCTTGGCGATGATCGCCTCCGCGTTCGGCTTGAAGCCCGACAGGTCGGTCTTCGGCGCCTCGGCGGGGTGGTTCGACTGGTCGTCGACCGCGACGACCTGGGCTCCGGCCCCGACGGCGAACAGGGTCTCGGTGGCGGTGGGCGACAGCGAGACGATCCGCTCGGGCCGCTTGGCGATGGCGACCGGACCGTTGCCCGCCTCCACCGTGACGGGGAAGTCAGCGGCGCCCGAGGACGCCGGGGACGCGGTGGCCGCGCCGGGGGCGGACGCGTCCGAGGGGGCGGGGGCGGGGCTCTGACCGCATCCGGCCAGGGCCAGCACACCGAGCAGCGCGCCGGCGAAGGCGGTACGTACGGGCCTCAAAGCGAGGTCCTTTCAGTTACCGGAACCGAGAGACCCGAGACAAGGACGGATCACCCTTTTCCACGAGGGTTGACGGCGTCGGCGCAGCGGAAGGCGACCTGGCTCGGTCCGTGGGGACCATGACAGTTGCGGGACAGCGCCGGACTCACACCGGACTTCGCTACGCGCTGCGCGTCGGACAAACGTTATCAATCCTCCTGAACACTCCGGCGTCAAGGGTTCGCGCCCGGCTGTGCTCGACCGCTGTGACCGATGTGGCCGGTACGGCCGGTGCGGCCGGCCGAGCTAGCCGAGCTGCTTCTCCGCGGCGGCGATGATCTCCTGGAGGCGCAGGCCGTGCGCGGCGTCGAGGGGGTGGCCCCCACCCCCGCGCACGGTCTCGGCGAACTCCGCGAGCATGACGGCGAAGACGTCCGGGCCGAGCTGGTCGCCGGTGATGGACTCCCGGCCCAGCCGGCCGTAGACGTCCACGGTGGAGGGCGGCGTCTGGCCCGGCACGCTCATGCACAGCGAGGCCTCGCTCACCGCGCCCGTCTCGTGCTCCAGCAGCAGGCCGACCCAGCCCAGCGGGTTGCCGTGGGCGCGCACCCCGGTGACACGGCCCAGCGCGGCGTCCAGCATGTCGATCATGTGCGGGCCGACGTCGAGGATCGCACCGCGCTCCAGACGCCACGGGGTGGCGAAGTCGCCGCCGAGCAGCGCCCCGGAGATGTTGGCGGCGTGCCCGCCGAACGGCTCGATGGCCGAGACCCGCGCCAGGAAGGACCGGGTGGCGGCGGAGTAGCGCCAGGTGAGGACCATCTGCGAGGCCACGCCGGCCTCACCGACCGCCTCGGCCAG
The DNA here is from genome assembly GCF_055586905.1 of Streptosporangium sp. NPDC048886. Taxonomy (NCBI): domain Bacteria; kingdom Bacillati; phylum Actinomycetota; class Actinomycetes; order Streptosporangiales; family Streptosporangiaceae; genus Streptosporangium; species Streptosporangium sp. NPDC048886. The sequence continues at coordinate 70,559 of NZ_JBVJHH010000016.1, read as the reverse complement.
CCGCCGTGCCCCGTCGAGGTCGGCCGCGAGCGGCTTCTCCAGCAGCAGCGCCTTGCCCGCCTTGGCGGCGAGCACGCCCAGCTCGGCCTGTACGGCGGGCGGCACCGAGAAGGCGACCGCCTCGCAGTTGTCGAACAGCTCCTCGATGCGTTCGAAGACCGGGACGCCGAACCTCGCGGCCGCCTGGGGACGCCGCGCCCACACGCCCGCCAGGCGCGTGTCCGGTCCGGCCGCCAGCATCGGCGCGTGCACCATCTCCGCCCAGGGCCCCGCGCCCACCAACCCCACAGATATCGTCACAGGCCCAGCTTCTCACGCTCTCGTTCCCCGATCGCGTGCCCGGCGGGCCGCTCCCGGGCGCGCCATGCCGCCCCCGGCGGCGGAACGCCCCTGGTGACCGGCGGGGCCCTGCCGCCGGAGCGCGTCACCACTCCACGTGCAGCGCGCTCAGGCCCCGGCCGACGATCGAGGTGCGGTAGGCGATCGCCCCGCCCGGCGCCAGGCGCAGCCCCGGCAGGCGGCGGCCGAGCACCTCCAGGGCCGTGCGGAGCTGGAGGCGGGCGAGCGCGGCGCCGACGCAGAAGTGGATGCCGTATCCCAGCGTCATGTGCGCGTCGGCGTTGCGACGGTCGATCCGGAACCGCTCGGGCTCGGCGAAGACGGTCTCGTCGTGCGCCGCGGAGTCGGTGGACAGCAGGCAGAGCGAGCCGGCGGGGATGGTGACGCCGTGCATCTCGACGTCCGTCGTGGTGTGGCGGAAGGAGCCGAGGCTGGCCCCGTCGATGCGCATGCACTCCTCGACCGCGCTCTGGACCATGGCGGGCGGGACGGGCCAGGCCCCCTCGCGCAGCAACCGCAGCACGCTGTTGCCGAGCTGGTTGGGCACGGTGTCGTTGCCGCCGAGCAGGATCGTGGAGATCAGCTCGACGACCTCGCGGTGCGACAGCTCGGTGCCGATCAGCGAGGCCATCAGCGACACGAAGTCGTCCCGCGGCTCGGCGGCGCGGGCGGCGACCAGCTTGTCGACGTAGTCCAGGTAGGTCAGGAAGCCCTCCGCCAGCACGGGCTGGCGCTCGGCCGGCTGCGGCGACAGGAAGAGCTGGAACCAGTCCTTCACCCGCTCCTGGACGAACGCCTCGTCCGCCTCGGGGACGCCGATGAAGCGGGCGGTGAGCTTGACCGACGGCGGGTGGGCGAGCTCGGCGACGAAGTCGCCCCCGCCCCGGGGGACGGCCCGCTCCAGCAGCTCCTCGTTCAGGTCGCCGAAGCGCCGGCGCATCGCGGCGACCGCGCGGGGGGTGAAGGCCCGCGACACCGACCGGCGCAGCCGGGTGTGCGCGGGAGGGTCGATGTTGGCGACGAAACTGGACAGGAACGATCCGTGCTCGCCCAGCGTCCGCCTGGTCTCCTCGGAGAGGCTGCGGGAGATCGTCAGCGATCCCTCGGAGGAGAAGCGCCGCGGATCGCCGTAGGCGGCGCGCACGTCCTCGTACCGGGTGATGACGTAGGCGCCCAGATGCTCGCTGCGGAAGACCGGCCGCTCCCGGCGGAGCACGCGCAGGAAGTCGTACGGCGCGGCGACGTGCCAGGCCGCGCTGACGTCGAAGTCGTTAGCGGTGATCATGACATGCCTCACATGCCTCTCGGTGCGGCCGGCGCGGCGCTGCCGGCACGGTCAGTACGGCTCGCGCCGGGCGAAGATGTCGCGGGGGTTGCCGACGAGCATCTGGCGGATCTGCTCCTCGGTGACGCCCCGCCTGCGGAGCTCGGGCAGCACGTCCCGGGAGATGTGGAGCAGGTGGTAGTTGGGGTGGCGCCGCCGTACCACGTCGTGGTCGAAGCGGTCGTTGAAGCAGTAGGAGTCGTGCGACAGGACCATGCGGCCGGCGTGACCGCGCGCGGCGAGCTCGGCGACGACGGCCACCCGGTCCTCGAACGAGCTGATCGTCTCGATGCCGAAGCGGTCCATGCCCAGGTAGGAGCCGCCCGCGATGAGCTCCTCCAGGTAGGCGAGGTCGGTGGAGTCGCCGGCGTGCCCGATGATCACCCGGGTCAGGTCCACGCCCTCCTCCGCCAGCAGCCGCTGCTGCCGCAGGCCGCCGCCGGAGGCGCTGTGGGAGTGGGTGGAGATCGGCACCCCGGTCGCCCGGTGGGCCGCGGCGACCGCGCGGAAGACCCGCGCGCAGCCTTCCGTCATGCCCTGGTGGTCGGAGGCGCACTTGAGGATGCCCGCCTTCACGCCGGTGCGGCCGATGCCCTCGGTGATGTCCCTGACGAAGAACTCGGCCAGCCGGTCGGGCCCGCCGAACAGCGAGCCCGGCCCCCGGTTGCCGAAGTAGGGCGGGAGCGCGTCGTAGGTGTACAGGCCCGTGGCGACCACGATGTTGACCTCGGTCAGCTCCGCCACCCTCCGCACGGCGGGCACGTAGCGGCCGAGCCCGATCACCGTGAGGTCCACGATCGAGTCGATGCCGTGGCGCTTGAGCTCGTTCAGTTTCCCGGCCGCCTCGCGGGCGCGCCGTTCGAGGTCCCAGCCCTCGGGGATGTCGGGCCAGTTCCACAGGATCTCCGGGCTGAGCCCGAAGACGTGCTCGTGCATGAGCGTCGCCCCGAGGTCCGCGACCGGGCCGTTGACCGTCTCGGTGCCCGCCACCGGCTCAGCGCCCATGGGGGACGACCGGGAACTTCGGGTGCTCGAAGGGCCGGTTGACGGTCAGGCCCAGACCGTCCGTCTGCTGGTACGGCATGCCGGTGTAGAGGGCGTCGGCGTCGAAGTAGGTGACGGTGAACGACAGCCGGGCGGTGTCGCGGCGGTTGGCGGCGGCGCCGTGGACGGTCAGCGCGTGGTGCGCGGTGGCGTCCCCCGCGGCCAGGTCCAGCGGGGGCGACAGTTCGAGCCCCCGCAGCCAGGAGTGCTGGCTGAGCTGGTCGTCGCCGTCGCGGGTGAAGGACCTGCCGAGGAGGCCGTGGCGGTGGGAACCGCCGTAGAACCGCAGCGAGCCCATGTCGGCGGGGACGTCCACCAGTGCCAGCCAGACGGTGAGCATGGCCGAGCGGTCCATCGGCATCCAGGGGAAGTCCTGGTGGAACTCGGTGGCCCCGTGCCCGCCCCGGTGCCCGCGGCCGTGCTCGCCGGGGCCACCCCGCTCCGGCTCCTTGACCAGCAGGTTCGTCACCTGGACCCGGACCCCGGCGACCCCATGGAGCAGCCGGGTGGCGCCGCGGCCGAGGGCGGGGGCGAGGGCCACCTCCCTGAAGTGCCGGTCGGTCTCGGCGATGTCCCTGGACTGGCCGAACGCCCGGTCCACCTTGGAGGTGACGGCCCGTGAGCGCCCCCGCAGGCGGCCCAGCGCCCGGTCGCGGAGGAGGGCCACGTGACCGGGGTCGACCAGGCGCGGCAGCCGTACCCAGCCGTTGTCCCTGAAGAAGGCGGCCTCGTCGTCGGTCACGTCACGGACCGGGGTGTCGTCAGCCATGGGCTCAGTGTCGGACCTCGCACCGCCATAAAGCAAGCGCTTGGTATACACAGACCGGCCCGGCCGCCCTCCCGCCCGGCGTCGTGCGCGCCACGCCGGGACAGGCCGCGGCCGACCCCGACGACGACTTCCAGAGGTGGGCCTTCCCCGGCGGGCGACGGCCGGGATGCCGGCGGCGCGCCCGGCGCTCCGTCCGTAGCGTCCCGCCCGTGGGGCGCCGCCCCGCCGGGCGGTCGCGCCCACCCGGCGAGGCCGGCCCCCGCTCCCGGGTTCCCCCGACCGCCCGGCACGCCTAAACTTAGCAAGCGCTTGTTGAGCTTAGGCAGAGGGGGTTCCGATGGACCGCCCGTTCCGGTTCGCCGCCGTGGTCCGGGAGGCCGGGTCGGCCAGGGCCTGGGCCGACAAGGCACGCCGCCTGGAAGGCTCGGGCTTCGACGTGCTGCTCGTCCCCGACCACCTGGTCGGCCCCCGTTTCGCGCCGGTCGCGGCGATGACCGCGGCCGCGTGCGCGACCAGCCGCCTGCGGGTCGGCACCCTGGTCTTCGCCAACGACTTCCGGCATCCGGCCGTGCTCGCCAAGGAGGCGGCGACCGTCGACCTGCTGTCGGAGGGCCGCCTGGAGCTGGGGCTGGGCACCGGCTGGCTGGCCGCCGACTACGCCTGCGCCGGACTGCCGCTGGAGCCGCCCGGGGTCCGGGTGGACCGGCTGGCCGAGGCGGTCGCCGTGCTCAAGGGGCTCTGGGCCGACGGCCCGTTCACCTTCCACGGCGAGCACTACCGGATCACCGATCTGGACCAGTACCCCAAGCCCGTCCGCCGGCCCCACCCCCGGCTGCTGCTCGGCGGCGGCGGCCCCCGCATGCTCGGGCTGGCCGCCCGCGAGGCCGACGTGATCAACCTCGGCATGCGGGTGCGGCCCGACGGCACCGGCCCCGACAGCATGGACGGCGGCCTGGAGGCGTTCCTCGCCAAGGTCGACGTGGTACGGCGGGCCGCCGCCGGCCGCTACGACCGGATCGAGCTCGGCACGAGCATCCAGCAGCTCGGCGTCCGCCGGCCGGACGAGCCGTGGAGCGCCGCCGACTCCTCCCGGCAGGACGAGACCCCCCAGGTGCTGCTCGGCACCCACCAGGACATCGTGGACAAGCTCCGCTACTGGCGCGACACCCATGACCTCTCCTACTTCGTGCTCCACCACGAACGCGATCTGGACGCCTTCACCCCGGTCGCCGAGGAGCTCGCGGGGCGCTGACCGGTCACCGCATGCCGTACCGGCATGATGGGGTCATCATGAACGAGATGCTTCTGCTGCGGCACGGCGAGACCGAGTGGAGCCGGGACGGGCGCCACACCGGACGCACCGACCTGCCACTGACCGACAAGGGCGACAGCCAGGCGCGGGCACTCGCCCCGCTGGTCAAGGGCCGGACGTTCGACCTCGCCCTGGTCAGCCCCGCCCTGCGGGCCCGCCGGACGGCCGAGCTGGCCGGCCTGACGGCATACGACACCGACCCCGACCTGTGGGAGTGGGACTACGGCGGCTACGAGGGCATCACCACCCCCGACATCCGCAAGACCCGCCCCGGCTGGTTCCTGTGGCGCGACGGGATCGTCCCCGGCGACGCCGAGCACCCCGGCGAGAGCGCGCAGGAGGTCGGCGCCCGCGCCGACCGGGTGATCGCCCGGGCCCGCGCGGCCGACGGCGACGTGGTGCTGGTCGCCCACGGGCACTTCCTGCGGGTGCTGTGCGCCCGCTGGCTCGGCCTGCCGCCCGAGGACGGCCGTCTCTTCCGCCTGGACACCGGCACCTACTCCCGGCTCGGCCACGAACGCGAGGAGCCGGTCATCCTCACCTGGAACGCTCCCGCCTGACCCGGTCGCGCGGCCCGGCCCCCTCACCGCCCCGAGGCGGCGGGGCCCGGGCCGCGCGGGTCCGGAGACGGCGGGTGAACCTAGACCGGTGAGAGCCGCGAGCCGGGGAACGGCGCGAGCAGGGTCTCCCGCCACGGACCGGCCAGGAAGTCGCGGGAGCGTCTGCGCCAGTCGAGCAGCCGCGGGTCCGGCTCCGCCTCGTCGTCCAGACCGAGCGCGGCGTCCCTGGCCCGCTGCAACGCCAGATGGCCCTCCAGCGACGTGCCCCAGACGGTGACGACCTCGCTGTCGCAGAACAGCACCTCGTACAGGCCGATCGGCCGGTGGCCGTGGTCGGCCAGGACGGGCGCGCGCTCGCGCCGGACCGCGTCCAGGTAGTCCAGCGCCGCGCCGGGCCGCACCTGGGCGCTCTCGAACAGGTAGAACGGCGCCGCGTACCCCTCGGCGGTGATGTCGGCCAGCGCCGGACTGCCGGCCACCGCGCCGAGCGGCCGGGAGAAGGCGGAGAAACGCAGGTCGTCGATGTCGGACAGGAAGAGCCTGTCGTCCACGCCGTCGTAGATGTTCATCATCTGCCGCCAGCCGCCGTCCCAGCCGCCGTGGCAGTCCCAGAGGGTGACGGCCCTGAACTGCGGATGGCCGGTGATGCCGACGGCGTAGAAGGCGCCCACCAGGTCGATCTCACGCGACCTGATCGACAGTCCCCTGGTCAGCTCGGGGGCGCCGAGGGCCTCGTCCTCTTTCTTGTAGCGCGTGAGCCAGGTCAGGTACTCCAGCGGCTTACGGGAGTTCATCGGCCGGAAGTCGACCTCTTCGATCAGGTAGATGCCTCGCCGCACGGAAAGCGCCTCCTCGACCCAAGCGGATGCTTGGTTGGCAATCTAGCCGAGGAGCCGCACGCCGTACAGGCCGGAAGGCGCATGCCGCGGGCGGCGCCACGCACGGGAAGGCGCGTGGCGCACCGGCACGGGAAGGCGCACGCGGCACCGCGGCCACCGGCGCCGTCACCACACGGAAGGCCGGGTACGGTCACCGACCGTACCCGGCACCGGTGCCGGCCACGCGGCCTCAGCCGTCGCCGTCACCATGACAGTCGGTCCCCAGGCCGACGGCTACCACGTCCCTCCATACCGTCAGGCGGCCGCGGCGCACGGCTGCGGCCCCCGCCCGGTGAGCCATTCCAGAACCTTGCGATGGCCGTGACAGGCGTCTTCGAAATGCCCCCAACGCCAGTAACGAGGCTGGTCACGGACCCCCGTGACCCATGTCCGGTAGGAAACCGCGGCGACCTCCCCCTCACCCACGGCCGCGGAGGCGACACCGTAGGTGCGGATCACGACACGCCCCCCGGGCGCGAACAGCACATCATCGGCCACGGGATACAAGGTCATCTGGTCAAGCATGGTCTGAGCCCCCAATTCCTCTGCCCCGCTGTCACTCCGGGGACTCAGAATCTGCCCGATCCGTACGCTCCTTGCGTTACATCATCGGCGCACCGGCGTTAAGAGGTGAGCCGGATGTAAAAACAGTGTTACACCATCAGGCTGTCAAACTCCCCATCCTTCACCCCGAGCACCAGCGCGCGGATCTCGTCGCGGGTGTAGATCAGGGCTGGACCGTCGGGAAAACGGGAGTTCCGAACCGCGATGCTGCCATCCGACAGCTCAGCGAGCTCCACGCAATTACCCTGTGAATTGCTGTGACGGCTCTTGCGCCAGCTGGCCCCGGCCAGTTCCGTGGCGGGCATGCCGTTGTAGGTCTGCTCCATTTAGATCTCTCTGAGAAGGTCGCCGAGGATCTCGGCGGTGCCCCCGGGCGTGGTGCTTTCCACGCACAGCTGCTCCATGGCCGTGAGGTACGGATCTATGTCCTCACGCTTGTCCAGGTAGAGGGCACCCCAGAGCTGCTCGACATAAACGACGTCCGACAGGTCGGACTCGGGAAACCGCAAGATGCTGAACGCACCACCCTCGGCCGCGTGCATGCCGAACCGGAAGGGCATCACCTGGATGGTGATGTTGGGCAGCGTGGCCACCTCCAGCAGGTGCTGGATCTGCTCACGCATGATCTCCTTGCCTCCGATGGGCCGCTTCAGGGCCGCCTCGTCGATGACCGCCCACAGGCGCGGGCCGTTCTTCTTCGTGAAGCGTTCCTGCCGCTGCATGCGCATGTGCACACGACGCTCGATCTCCGCCTCCGGCACGTCCGGGTAGCCCAACCGGATCACCGTGCGCGCGTAGGCGGACGTCTGCAGCAGGCCGGGAACGAACTGCACCTCATAGGTGCGGATCACGTTCGCCGCCTCCTCCAGCCCCACGTAGGTGGTGAACCAGTTCGGCAGCAGGTCGCCGAACTTGTGCCACCAGCCGGGGGTGTTCGCCTCGCGGACCATCTCCAGCAGGCCGCGCCGTTCTGCGTCGTCGAGCACGCCGTACAGGGTGAGCAGGTCTTCCACGTCCCGTGTCTTGAAACCGACGCGGCCGAGCTCCATCCGGCTGATCTTGGACTCGGAGGCCCGGATGTGGAATCCGGCCACCTCACGGGCGAGCCCCTTCTCCTCACGCAGGCGGCGCAGGCTTGCGCCGAGCATGATGCGCCGAACAGTGGAACCGGTACCGGGCGGGTCCATGGACACGTGTGCGCTCCTCGCTCGCTTTCCTGATCGACAGTCTGTCACTTTGCGGCATGGGATTCCCAAGCCGCGGACAAGATCCCCTTTCCATCCGGATTGCCGAATCATGGGTAACCGTAGCGGTTGCACACCCCTTATGCACGTGCATTCGCTCTTGCACCTGCACATGAGTTTGCACCATGATGATCGCTGTGCAGTCCGCTCAAACCGCGCCCCCCCGAACGTCATGGACAGCGCTCGACTGGTGGCCCCCAGTCGGCTGGTGGCCCGACGCGGCGCGTGATCTCCTGTCCGGGACGCCGGCCATGGCCAGCGCCACTTTCGTGCTCCCGCCGCAGGCCGAGGCGGTCCACTCCGCCCGCAGCTTCACCACGGGCACCCTCACCGGCTGGAAGCTCGCCGAGCTGAGCGAGAACATGGAGCTGGTCGTCTCGGAGCTGGCCACCAACGCGTTCAGACACGGCCTGCGGCTGGCCGAATCCCGCGCCAAGGAGCCGATCAGGCTCTCCCTGCTACGCCGGGACGGCCTCGTCGCCTGCGCGCTCAACGACCCGGGATCGGGCTTCCCCGCGCTCCGCGACCCCTCACCGCTGGACATCGGCGGCCTCGGCCTGCACATCGTCGAGTCGCTCAGCCTCCGCTGGGGCTGGGCTCCGCTGGCCCCCTACGGCAAGATCGTCTGGGCCGTCCTCCGGTAGCGCCCGGGGCGCCCTCAGCAGACCATCTCGGAAAGGCGCCGCCTCTTCCCCTCATCAGGCGCCGACCGATCCCGGGACCGCCACGCCTCCCCGCCGGCGGCCCCGGGATCGGTCAAGAATGCGGGCGGACACCTCTGGAACGCGTTGGATTCTGCGCGGTGCATGCCACCGGGGATGCCCTCTGCATTACCGTGGATTCCTATGGCTCACGGAGAGTCCCCGCGCGAGATTCCTGAGAGAGCTCCGAGATGGACGATCACCTGCTCGGCTGGTTGAAAACCCTCGACGAAGAACGGCTCACCCGGGTGCTGGCCAACCGGCCGGACGCCATCGCCCCGCCGTGGCCGCGCCGCCTGGACACCCTGGCGCAGCGGCTGGGCAACGGCTTCGCGGTGATGGCCGTCGTCCGGGGGCTTCCGCTGCCGTGCCTGGAGGTCGCGCAGGCGTCCCTGGCCCTCGGCGACCACGTCGACCTGGAACGGCTGTCCCGGTTCATGGGCGTGCCGGAGGCCGAGGTGGCACCCTGGGTCGACCGGCTGTTCGACCACGCCCTGGCCTGGCCGGACAGCGAGGGGCGGATCCGGATCTCCGGCGGGCTCGCCCGGTGGTGGACGGCCCCGTGCGGGCTCGGCGAGCCGCTCTCCCACTACCTCAACTCCTGGACGGTCAGCGCCGACGCCCTCCGCGCGCTGGCCAGGGCGCTCGGCCTGCCCCACGGCCCCAAGCGCCGCACGGTCACCAGGATCACCGAGGTGCTCTCCGACCCCGCGCGGGTGGCGGCCATGGTCGCGCGGGCGCCGGCGGGCACCGAGCGGCTGCTGGAGGAGTTCGCCTGGGACGGCCCGATCCGCGACGTGGAGGGCGGCCGGTTCGTCGCGCCGGGCGCCCCGGAGAAGTGGGCCGCCGACCACGGGCTGCTCTTCCGGCCGAGCTGGAACGTGGCCGAGATGCCCCGGGAGGTGGCGCTCGCGCTGCGCGGCCCCGACTACCGCCCGTCCTTCACCCCCTGCCCGCCCGACCTCGCGACCCTCCCGGTGGACCCCGAGGCCGTCGACCACCTGATGACGCTGGCCGCCCCGCACGTGGTCGAGCGCTGCGCCGCGATGCTGGAGAACACCGCCAAGCTCCCGCTGCCGCTGCTGAAGGCGGGCGGGGTCGGCGTGCGCGAGGTGCGGCGGCTGGCCAAGGACACCGGCTGCGACGAGGACGAGACCCGGCTCCTGCTGGAGATCTGCGCGGTGGCCCGGCTGCTGGCCTGGGACGAGCCGGCCGGCGGGCTGGTGCCCACCGAGAAGTTCGACCGCTGGCGGCTGGACGACGCGGCGGCCCGGCTGCGGGTGCTGCTGGCGGCGTGGTGGCGGATGGAGCGCTCGTCGCTGCGCCGGACCGACGGCAAATACGGCACGGTGCTCGGCGACGACCCCGCCGGAGCCGCGGTCGGCCGGGCCCGGCGGGCGGTGCTCGGCGTGCTGGCCCGGCTGCCCGCCAGTACGGCGTGCGCCGACCGGGCCGGGCTGGTCGGGTCGGCGCACTGGCACGCCCCGCTGCTCGACCGGTCGCTCCTGGCCGAGTGCGCCCCCGCGGTGCTGGAGGAGGCCCGGATGCTCGGGCTGATCGCCTACGACACGATCACCGACCTGGGCCGCGCGCTGGCCGCCCTGGACGCCTGCGCCGGGGACGAGAACGACGACTCCACCCCGCTCGTGGAGCACGACCCGGTGTTGGTGGAGTGCTCGACCCGGGCACTGGCCAGTGTACGGCGGAGCGCGCTGTTCGGCGCCGACCTCACCGCCGTGGTGACCGGACCGCCCTCCACCGAGCTCGCCGAACTGCTGGACCGGACCGCCGAGCGCGAGTCGCGCGGCGCGGCCTCGGTCTGGCGGTTCACCCCGGCCAGCGTGCGCCGGGCGATGGACTCCGGCTACGGCGCCGACGCCCTCCTGGCCGACCTCGCCGAGGTGGGCGCGGTGCCGCAGCCCCTCGACTACCTGGTGCGCGATGTGGCCAGGCGGCACGGCGAGGTCACCGTGACCACGGTCGCCTGCATCGTGCAGGCCTCCGACCCGGCGCTGCTGGCCGAGATCGCCGGGCACCGGCGGCTGGGCAGGCTGGGCCTGCGGCTGCTCGCGCCGACCGTGCTGGCCAGCGCGGTGCCCGCCGGCAAGACCCTCGCCGCGCTCCGGGAGAACGGCTACGCCCCGGTGCCGATCGAGGACACCGGGGAGATCACCGTCCGCCGCGCCCGTATCGAGGAGCCGCGGAACGGACGGCTGATCCTGCTGCCGGGCGGCCAGGTGGCCGAGCTGGAGCAGCCGCCGCACCCGCTGGTCGAGCCGGCTCCGGACCCGCACGAGCACGCCCGGCGGCTGCTGTCGGCCGAAAGCGGCGCCGCCCAGCAGCAGGGCAGGACCTGGGCGGTCATCGGCCGCGTGGCCTCCCGGCTGCCGACCGCCCAGCAGTCGCTGCTCGGCTTCGTGGTGGACCGCGGCGTGCGGGCGGCGATCACGCTGGCCGACGGCCTGACCGCCACCATCAGCCACGGCGAGCTGCGCAGCGGCGTCCTCGACGCGTGGTGCGAGGAGGCCGGCGACTACCTGGAGTTCCCGCTGGCCGACATCGTGGAGGTCCGCGGCACCTACGCCTGACCCTTCACCCGCCGGGAACGGCGCAAGCCGGCCGGTGGGTGTCGCGCCGGTCCCGCCCGGCCCCGACCCCGGCGGCCCGCGGGGCCGGCTCAGGGGCGCAGGAGCGCCCGGATCGCCTCCCTGGCCCGCGCCTGGCCGTACTCGCCGGCCAGGGCCGTCATGTGCTCGGCGGCCAGCGGGGCGAGCAGGGCGTGGGCCAGCGGGCCGGCGTCGCAGCCCGGCCGGGCCTCGGCGAGCAGGATCTCCGTGTGGCGGTGCCAGAACCGGTAGGCGCCGATCCGGTAGCGGGCGCCGGGGCTGGCGGTCTCGGACATCCGGACCAGGTCGAGGTGGCCGAGCAGGTAGTCGAGGTAGGCGTCCACGAAGGCGGTCAGCCGGTCGGCCGCGGGAGCGCCGGGGCCGAGGGGCGCCGGGCCGGTCAGGATCGCCTCCTGGAGCTCGCGCTCCCGATCGTCCAGGAGCGCGGCGGCCAGCCCCGACTTGTCGCCGAACCTCCGGAACAGCGTGCCCTTGCCCACACCCGCCTCGGCCGCGACCGCGTCCATCGAGACGCCGTCCACTCCCTTGTCCCGGAACAGCCTCGCCGCCGCGGCCAGCACCTTCAGCCGGTTGCGCGCGGCGTCGGCCCGCTCCCTGGGCTGCTCGCCCAGGAGCGTCCGCAGCGGCTCGCTTGACGAACCGGACCGTGGTCCGTTAAATTCCAGATCACTCACACAAGCGGACTATAGTCCATTTAAGCCATGGAGGCCGAAGATGACCGCACTGATCACCCGTGACGAGCTGAAGACCGCGATCGAGGCGGGCACCGTCGTCGTCGTGGACACCCTCGGCGGCGACTACTACGCCCAGCAGCACCTGCCCGGCGCCATCGCCCTGGTCGAGAGCGAGGTCGCCACCCGGGCCGCCGAGCTGCTTCCCGACAAGGACGCCGCGATCGTCACCTACTGCTCCAACATCTCCTGCGGCAACAGCGAGGCGGTGGCCCGGCGGCTGACCTCCCTGGGCTACACCGGCGTCCGCAAGTATCGCGAGGGCATCCAGGACTGGGCCGAGGCGGGGCTGCCCGTCGAGTCCGGCGCCGCCGCGCGCTGACGGCCGCCTCACGCGCGGGGCTCCGGCGCCGGCGGAGTGGGCCCGACGGGGCCGAGACGCATTCCGCCAGGCCCGGAGCCGGCGGTCATGGAGTGACCGGCGACCACCAGGTCGGCCGTGCCGTCGATGAGCGCCTGTTCCCCGCCCGCGGCGGGCGCTCAGCCCCTGACCCCGCAGCGGCGCAGGACCAGCAGGGCGAGCGCCCGGGTGACGTCGCGGAGCTCGCGCAGGTCGACCTGCTCGCGCGGGGCGTGGGCCAGGCGCACGTCACCCGGCCCGTAGTGCAGGGTCGGGATGCCGCCCGCGGCGTACAGGCGCAGGTCGCTCCCGTACGGCGCGGCCGTCTCGGCGGGGCGGGTCCCGGTCACGTCGGCCACCGCGCCGGCGACCTGCTCCAGCAGCTCGTGCCCGGCGGGCAGCCGGCCGCTGGCGAACTGGCCGCCGGGCCAGGTGATCACCGGGGGGTGCTCACGCAGCCACGGGTGGCCGATCCCGGCGAGCGCGGTCTCCAGGGCGAGGCGGGCCTCGGCGGGGTCCTCGTCCAGGCGGACACCGAGCCGGCCCTCGGCGACGAGCAGGTCCGGCACGCTGCTGGCCCAGTCGCCCGCGCGGACCGTCCCGATCTCGATCGGATAGGGCAGCGGGTTGCCGTCGAAGACCGGGTCCGGATCGCGGTTGCGGTCGGCCTCCAGCCGCCTGACCGCCTCGAAGACCGGCCAGAAGACCTCCAGGGCGTTGACGCCCTCGTAGCGGGTGGCGCCGTGGGCCGCCCGCCCGGCGACCTCGATCCGGAACGTCAGCGCGCCCGCCGCCGCGGCGATGATCGCCCCGCCGGTCGGCTCGGCGATCACCGCGGCCTCGCCCCGGTGCCCGCGGGCCAGGGTGGCGAACGCGCCCAGACCGCCGTCCTCCTCCCCCACCACGCAGTGCACGGCCAGCGGCCGGGCCAGCCGTATGCCCGAGCGGCGGAGGGCGGCGACGACGGCGAGGTTCGCCGCCAGCCCCGCCTTCATGTCGCAGGCGCCCCTGCCGTGCAGGACGTCCCCGCTGATCCGGGCGCCGAACGGGTCGCCCCCCTGCCACTTGGCCAGGTCGCCGGTCGGCACCACGTCCACGTGCCCCTGCAGGATGAGCGCGGGGTCGCCCTCGCCCTCGGTGACGCCGGCCACACCGTAGCCCTCGATGCGCGGCGCCTCCGTGCCGGGGAACCCGGGTGCCGCCCGGAGCGCTTCGAGGTCGAGCTTCCAGACGTCGACGTCGAGCCCTGCCTCGGTGAGCAGCCGCCCGCAGCGGTGCTGCAGGTCCGACTCGGCGTCGGTGCCGGTGACGCTCGGCACCCGCACGAGATCGGCCAGGAGCCGGACCGTCTCCGCCTCGTCCAGCGCCTCCAGCACCCTCGCCTCGTTGTCGAGCATGCCGCTAGCCTTCCAGAGCCACCCGGCGGGCCAGCCCCAGGGGGAGACCGCCGGAGCCGGCGAGGGCGTCGTGGAAGGTGCGCAGGTCGCCGCGGCCCGCGGCCAGATAGTCGTCGCGGATGCGGTCGATCTCCAGGGCGCCGGTCAGGTAGGAGGGCGCCTGGGTGGGCCAGGCGCAGTAGCGGTCGACCTCGCCCTTGGCCGTGCCGGGGGTGAGCGACGACCTGGTGGTCATGAACTCCTCGGCCTCCTCCACGGTCATGTCGCCACAGTGCAGCGAGGTGTCCACGATGATGCGGGCCGCCCGGAAGAGACGGAAGTCGAGGTGGGCGAGCTCCTGGGCGGGGGTGGTGAAGTAGCCGTGCTCCTGCATGACCTTCTCGACGTAGAGGGCCCAGCCCTCGGTGAAGTAGGGCGTGCGGAACAGCTTGCGGGCCCGGCGCGGGCTGCCCGCCATCCAGGACAGGTGCCAGTGGTGGCCGGGGTAGGCCTCGTGGACGGCGATGGAGGGCATCTGGGCCCTGGCGTTGGTGCGCAGCCGCTGGCGCACCTGCTCCTCGGTGAAGGAGTCAGGGGTGAAGGGCACGAAGAAGTGCCCGATCCGGGAGGTCGACAGGGGCGGCGGCTGCAGGTAGGAGGCGACCGCGAGGATGGGGCGCTGGAACTCCGGCGACGGCACCACCCGGCACTCCTCGCCGTCGGCGAACGTCACCAGGCCGTGCTCGCGCACGAACCTCCGGGCCCGCTCGGTCTCGAATTCGTATTCGGCCCGCATGTCCTCCAGGGTCGGCGCGTGGTCGTCCTGGAGGGCGGTGACGGCCGCGTGCCAGCCCTCGGAGCCGCCGGGCAGCAGCCCGGCCACCTCGCGCATCCGGGCGTCGAGCTCGTCGTAGGCGGCCTGGCCACGCTTGAGCAGCTCGTCGGCCCCGTAGCCGAGCATCTCCCGCTCGCGCAGCAGCGTGGAGTAGAGCTCCTCCCCCATCCGCCAGGTGCCGGCGGCCCGGAAACCGGTGAGGAAGTCCACGAGCCCGTCGAAGGCCGCCGCCGCGGGCTCGGCCGCCTCGGCCAGCCGGGCGCGCAGGGTCTCGTCCGCCACCTGGCCGGGGACCGTCTCGGTGAGGAAACGCCGGGCCGTCCGCGCCTGGCCCAGTCCCCGCTCGATCAGCAGCGGGGCCGCCAGCGCCGGATCCAGGTTGGCGCGGCAGGCCGCGATGACGTCCGGCACCTCGGCCAGCCGCGCGACGGCCGCCTCGACCAGCTCGCCCTCGGGCGACAGCCGGTGCAGGAACGGGCTGAACATCGAGGCGAAGATCGTATTCAGGTAGACGGACGGGTCGCGCCGCCACTCCGGCCAGGTCTCCTGGGCGAGCGCGCCGCGCAGCCTGGACATGATCAGCTCGCGGTCGATCATGTCCTCGAAGCCGCCGGGGTCGCCGGCCTCCTGGAGGCGCTCCAGCCAGCGCCGCGACTCCCGCTCCCGGGCGAGGAAGCCCGCCTCGGTGAAGTCGCCGAGGGTCCTGTCGTAGCCCTCGGCACCCGCCAGGGCGGCCTGGACGGGATTGGCGGAGAGGTGCCAGTCGAGGTAGTCGCCGACCGGATCGGGGGAGAGGTCCGTCATGACCGGTGAGCCTACTCCGCGCCCCCGTCATCCGGGATCCCGCCCGCCGTGGTGACCGCGGGCCGCCCAGGGCGCCGTGACGGGTCTTCTCCGGCGGCTCGCCAGGCGGTAGCGTCCAGCGGGATGACCACCGAAACGATCTCCGGTACGGCCTCGGCGACCGGGCGCCCGCGCCGGCGGCGCTGGATCACCACGCTGATCTGGATCCTGGTGACGCCGCCCGCGGCCTGGGCGGCCCTACGGACGGCCGGATGGGACGCCGGATTCCGGTGGATCCAGCTCGTGGCGTTCACCCCCTACGTGGCGGGGGCCTCGGTCGCCGTCGCGCTGCTCGCCCTGGCCCTGCGCCGCTGGGCGGCGGGAGTGGCGGGCCTGGTCGTCGTGGGGGTGTTCGCCGGGGCGGTGCTCCCCCGGGCCTTCGCCGACGCCCCCGCTCCCCCGGGCGGGACCCCGCTGCGCGTGCTGGCCGCCAACCTCGCGCGCGGCGAGGCCGACACCAAGGCGATCATGAACCTCGTCGTACGGCTCAAGCCCGACATCCTGGCCCTCCAGGAGCTCACCCCCGAGGCGGCCGAGCGCCTGGAGACGGCCGGCATCCGCAAGGCCCTCCCGCACATGGTCGGCGAGCCCACCCCGGGCGTATGGGGCTCCGGGATCTACGCCCGCTCCCCGCTCCGCGCCGATCAGGCCGCGCTCAACTACGGCAACTTCCGCCAGTCCCTGGCGGTCGTGCCGGAGCTGAACCTGGAGATCGCCTCGGTCCACCCCTGCGCGCCCCGGTTCGACTACAAGGCCGCCTGCTGGGCCCGGGGGCTGCGGGCGCTGCCCAAGGCCGGGGCCGGGCCGTACCGGATCCTGGCGGGGGACTTCAACGCCACCCTCGACCACGCGATCATGCGGGAGCTGCTCGCCACCGGCTACCGCGACGCGGCCGACGCCACCGGGCAGGGGCTCACGCCGACCTGGCCCCAGCAGGGCTGGGAGCCGGTCCCCGGGGTGACCCTCGACCACGTGTTCGCCGACTCCCGGATCGCGGTCCGGTCCTTCGGCGCCCACCGCGTCCCCGGCACCGATCACAGGGCCGTCTTCGCCGAGCTGGCGCTGCCCGGGACCGCGCGGTAGGCGGGCCGTCCCGGACAGCCGGGCTGCCGGGATCAGCCGGCGCGGCCCCTGCGGTCCCATAAGCTTTCTGCTGTGGGTGACCCGAAGTTCGAGATTCAGATGCTCCACGACCGCGTCATGGTCAAGGTCGAGCAGGAGTCAGAGGAGCGGCGCAGCACGGCGGGCATCGTCATCCCGGCGACGGTGAAGATGGCCAACCGGCTCGTCTGGGGTGAGGTCTGCGGTGCAGGCGCGAACGCCCGGACGGTGAAGGTGGGCGACAAGGTCCTGTTCAACCCCGAGGACCAGTACGAGGTGGAGGTCCACGGCCAGATCTACCTCGTCATGCGCGAACGCGACCTGCACGCCATCGCCACCCCGCAGACCGACAACGGCACCGGCCTCTACCTGTGAGGGCCCTGCCCGGCTCGTCTGTGAGGGCCCTGCTCCGCTGACGGCGGAGCGGACCCCGCGCGCCGTGACCGGCACCGCCCCGCCCCGCCCAGGCCGGCGGGGCGGCGGTCCGGTCCGGGTGCGGCGGGCGCCGCCGGATCCGGACCGGGGCCGTCACCGGCGGGTGTAGCTGAGATAGACCTTGTTGGCCCAGTCTTCGGCGGAGATGTCGGCCAGCACCCGCACGGCCCTGCCCCTGAGGTCGGCCAGGACGGCCCGGTAGGCACCCGCGCTGGGGACCACGGCGATGAAGTGCTTGTCGTCCCACCAGCCCAGCAGGGCCTTCGGCTGGATGTTCGCCTTGGCCGCGAGCCGGCCCGAGGTGCGGTCCCAGAAGCAGACGTGCTCGGTGTAGGTCGCCGGGCACCAGGTCATGAGGGCCCGCCCGGAGGGCGAGAAGACGTCCTCGCCGCCGGCGGGGATCCCCGTCTTGACCAGGGTGCGCCGGATCCGGCCGTCCTGGCCGTAGAAACGGGTGCCGCCCTGGTGTCCGGCCACCACGTCGACGCCGTCGGGGCTCCAGCGGAATCTCGCGGTCCGGTCCACTCCCGTCACGGCCACCGCCCGGGCGGTCTTCGCCGTCGCGTCGACGATCACGAAGCCGGTGGTGTCCCAGGCCGTGCCGTTCTTGCGCTGGACGGTCAGGACCGCCTTGGTGCCGTTGCGGGACCAGTGGGCGAACTTGGCGACCAGCGGCTTGTCGACGGTCTGGACCTTGGCGCCGTTGTTGGCCGCCAGGTCGGCCAGGAGCACCCAGTCGTGTCCGGCGTTGTAGGCGGCGGGGACCGCGAGCGCCTTGGCCCCCCTGGGCCCGACCGTGATCTCCTGATAGCCGGTCTGCTTGGCGAACCCGGCGCTCCTGCGCAGGTATGCCACGTTGCCGAGGCTGTAGGAGGTGATCTTGAGCGGGTCGGCGGGTTCTTCCCGCACGGTCACCCGGGTGCCGGGCAGCACGAGGTCCGCGGACCCGGCGGCGGGCGCGGCCGCCGCGGCGGGTGCGAGCCCGGCGGCGTGCGCGGTGGGCGAGGTCGGCGCGGCCACCGAGATCACGATGACGGCGCATCCGAGCAGTCGGTAAATCCCAGGAGTCACAGACACGGCGGCATTTTAGGCAGAAAACAGCTCATGATCGCGACCTATACCGGATTGGTTTGAGCGGCATATTCATACGTGATGCGATTTCTTCGGTGAATGGCGCTGCCGGATATTTAAGTCATCCTTTTCGGCCTCTCCGGAGCAGGACCGATAAGGCGCCGCCGCGGCAGGCACCGGCCCGGCAGGAGGTCAGTCCGGTACGGCCGGCAGCCCGGCGGCCCGGGCCCGCAGGACGACCTCCAGCTCGAAGCGGTCACCGGGGGTGCTGAGCTGGTCGGCGAAGAGCTCGGTGGCCTGGCGCAGCCGGTAGCGGACGGTCTGCGGGTGGATGTGCAGCCGGGCCGCCACCTCGGTGGCGTTGCCGCTCTGCAGCCAGGCCAGGAGCGTCTCGGCCAGCCGGTCGCGCTGGGCGGGCCGCAGGTCGCGCAGGGGCGCCAGCCGCGCCCGTCCCATGATGCGGATCAGCGCCTCGTCCTGGAAGATCATCAGGGTGGCCAGGTGCTGCGCCGCCCTGATGCTCCGGCCGCCGTCCAGCACGCCGCGCCGGGCCAGGGCCAGGGCGTCCCGGGCGAGCCTGAGCGACAGGGCCGCCTCGCCCAGGCCGACCGCGGGGCCGATCACCACGGTCCAGTCGGCGCTCAGCGCGTCGAGCAGGCCGTGCCGCCCCGGGCCGTCGGGGTCGGGGACGACCAGGCAGGGGTCTGACCGGTCGAGGTCGGCCAGGACGTCGGGCGGCAGGCCCGGCCTGGGCAGCTCGCCCTGGACACGTGCGGCGAGCGCGACGCAGGCCACGGTGCGCGGCGTGGTCCAGCACACCGACCTGGCGAGGTCGGCCACGGCCCGGGGATCGGCCGGCGGGTCGGCGACGAGCAGGTCGAGCAGCCGCCGGCGGCGCAGTTCGAGCTCACCGGCCGCCCTCACCTGCGCCTCGGCGTAGCCGTCGGCCGCCGCGGCGGCGATCTCGTCGAGATAGACCAGGATCGCCTCCCCGATGTCGCACATGCGCTGCCGGGACAGGTCGAGCCGCTCGGACTCCTCGGCCAGCCTGCGCCACGCCACCCTCGCGCAGATCCGCAGCGCGGACTGGAGCGAGTCCAGGGGCCGCCCCTCGGCGGCCTCACCGCCGCCCACCGCTCGGTAGACCTCCAGCAGCCGGGACCGGCTGGCCCCCCTGTCGCCGACCCGGTTCACGAAGCCCGCGAGGGCCTCCTCCACGGCGTGCCTGACGTTGCGGGCGTAGGCGCCGCTCTGCCGGGAGTATTCGGGCACGCTCGCCTGGATCTCGCCGGCCATCTCCTCGGTCAGGTCGCGCAGGTAGGGGCGGAGGGCGTCGGCGAACTCCCGGGGGATGTCGGCCAGCGGCTGTTCGGCGGCACGGGCAATGCTCACGTGGGCTCCTCCTGCCCCGGGACGGTACTCCGATCTCCTCGTCGCTTCTTCTGTCGGGAACGCACATTTTCCAGTGTGACCTCGCTCACACCGGTGACAACGGGACGGTGCGGGACGGCGGGCGACGGCCGGGGCCGTTCCCGGCCGCTCGCCGTACCGGGTCCGGCCGGGACCCTGACGACGGCGGGGCCGCGGGCGGCCCGGTCAGAAGTAACCGGCGCCCGTGACGGTGGCCGGGGAGGTGCCGAGGTTCTTCAGCCGGAAACGGATGCAGGAAGGGACCGTGTCGAGATCGGCGGCGACGTAGGGGGCGTGGTCGTCGGCGGCGATCGTCACCGCGCCGAGATACCTGCCCCGGCAGTTGCCGACCTTGATCTCCACCGGCACGGTGTTGTTCTCCAGCTTGACCAGCACCTTGCCCTTGTAGGGGGCGGTGGGGACCAGCCCCTCGGTGAGGAACACCTCGCCCCCGGCCTGGACCGTCGCGCCCAGGTTGACGGCGTCGGCGTGGGCGGCGGGGCCCGGCACGGCGACGATTGCGGCCGCCGCCAGGGCGAGCGTCGAAGACAGGGCGCGCATCGGCTGCCACTCTCCTTGTGTCTCGGGACGTCTGTGGTGATCAGACGGAGAGACTACGGAGAGCGGCACATCGAGACGATCACGCGCCCGGCAGGTCCGGGTAAAGCCTCCCGGGAGGCTCGCAAGCCCGGGGCGCGAGCCTCCGGAGCGATGGCCGCCCGGGGCGGTGGAGCGGCGTCAGCGGTTGATGAGCTTGTGGGCCTCGACGGCCAGGTCCAGGCCGAAGCTCAGCTTGAGGCCGTAGTAGACGATGGCCGCGGCGGCCACGGCGGCGACGAGGACGACCAGGATCTTGACGGGCCAGCCCTGGCGGCCGAGCCAGGCCGTCCAGGCCGACAGGGTCCGCTTGCCGAACTCCAGCAGCCGGTGGGCCCAGTGGAACTCGGTGGCCAGGACGGCGAGGCCGGCGAAGACCACCAGCCAGCCGGGGCCGGGGAAGGGGACCATGATGAGGCCGGCGACGACCAGCACGGCGCCGATGACGCCGATGACGATTTTGAGGGTGAGGCGTCCGGTGCGGGTGGACCGGACGCCGTCGAGCCAGCCGTGAATGCCGGACCGCCGCGCCGCCTCGTCCTTCAACACGTCGGCGTCACCGGTCTCGGACCGCCTTTCGGCGCTGCCCTGG
Source organism: Streptosporangium sp. NPDC048886 (assembly GCF_055586905.1). Taxonomy (NCBI): domain Bacteria; kingdom Bacillati; phylum Actinomycetota; class Actinomycetes; order Streptosporangiales; family Streptosporangiaceae; genus Streptosporangium; species Streptosporangium sp. NPDC048886. The sequence continues at coordinate 49,866 of NZ_JBVJHH010000016.1, read as the reverse complement.
GTGCTCGGCACCCCGTCTGAGATAGCCACGCGTTCCCCCGGACGGTCGTTTCACTCCAGAATAGGCCAGCCCCCCTCATCTCTAATCATTCTGGCGGATGAGTCACCCCTGTTCCGGAGGATGACCCGCGATCGGCTGCGGGGCGGACCGGCGGAGGAATGGGGCGGAGGCGGCGAGGCTGACCACGCCGTTGTAGCCCCACTTGTCCCAGCCCACCCAGTCGAGCAGCGGGGTCCAGCCTTCGCATGTACGGCTTCCCTCCGCAGAGCAACGGACAAACCGCCGTGCACGATCAGTGGCGGGACCCTGACCTTCGACCGCCCATCATGCGCGTGCATGAACGCCCAGAGGTTCACATGCCGGACTGCGGACCATCAATAGTTTGAAGACACAACTGACAACCGCAAGGTAAAACCCTGCGGACTTCCGCGGTTTCTACACCAAATATGGGCTAATGTCCGTTCATGCCTGAGGCTCCCCTCGTCACACACGAGGCCCCTGTCGTCAGGACCGTCAGCGGTTCCTGCGCCCCGTCCGCCGTCGCCGGAGCGATCCTCCCCCGCGAGCACCTGCGCAGCGACATGCGCTGGGCGGCCGGCGCCCCCTCCGACCCGCACCGCTGGCTCGACGAGGAGCAGGAGGTCACCCGGGAGCTGTGCGGGCTGCGCCAGTCCGACATGCTCAGCCTGGTCGTCGAGCTGAGCTGCATCGGCACGGGCCGGGACGCCGCGTCGCTGGCCCGCGTCACGGCCGGCAGCCGGGTGGCCGTGGTGGCCGGGACCGGCTTCTTCGCCGGGCCGTTCACCCCCGCCTGGGCGCTCGACGCCGACGTGGACGCCCTGACCGGACACCTGCTGACCGAGATCGAGGACGGTCTGGACGGCACCAGCGTCCGCCCCGGTGTGATCGGCGAGATCGGTGTGTGGGGCCAGGAGCCGACCCCCGCCGAGGAGCGCTGCGCAGCCGCGGCCGCCAGGGCCTCCCTGGCCTCGGGCCTGCCCGTCGCCGTCCACCACCGCGGCGCCCTGTCCCTGCTGGAGATCCTCCTCGGCCAGGGCCTGCCCGCCCACCGGATCAGCGTCGCCGACGCGGGGACCGACCCGGCGGTCCCCCGTAAGATCGTCGGTACGGGCGGCTACGTCTGCCTCACCTCACTGGGTGCCGACCGGCTCCGGCAGGCGCTGGACCTCATCGAGGCCGGATACGCGCACCGGCTGCTGCTCAGCAGCGGCCTGTCCAAGGTCTCCGAGATCGAGCGGTACGGCGGGGCCGGCTACAGCCACCTGTTCCGCACCTTCCTGCCCCGGCTGCGCGAGGCCGGGATCAGCGAGGAGACCATCCGGCTGATCACCCACGACAATCCTCTCCGCTGGCTGACCTGTAGGGAGTGACCCATGGCGGTCAAGGTCGCGAACGCCCCCGTCAACTTCGGGATCTACCGGGCGGACGGCGCCCCGCTGGACCCCGACGCGCTGCTCGGCGCGCTCGCCGAGGCGGGCTACGACGGGATCGACTCCGGCCCGATCGGCTATCTCGGCACCGGCGCCGAGCTGCGGGAGCGGCTGGCCCGGACCGGGATGGGACTGGCGGGCGGCTGGGTCGACCTGCGCTACGAGGACGCCGGCGGGTTCGCGGCCGACCTGGCCGGGCTGGACGCGGCGCTGGCGGCCTTCACGAGCGCGCCGGCCGTCGACGGGCGGTTCGCGCCCCGGCCCACCCTCGCCTGCCCGGACCACCCGGAGCGGTCCGCCCGGGGCGCCGCCCCCGGGCTGCCGGATGAGGCGTGGGCGGGGTTCGCCTCCCGGGTCCAGCGGGCGGCCGACCGCTGCCGCGACCGCGGTCTGGAACCCGTCTTCCACCACCACCTGGGGACGTTGGTGGAGACCCCGGAGGAGGTGGAGCGGCTGCTGGAGCTCACCGACGTGTCGCTCTGCCTGGACACCGGGCATCTGTGGCTGGCGGGCGGCGATCCGGTGGCGGCGCTGCGGGAGTGGGGCGGCCGGATCAGGCAGCTCCACCTCAAGGACGCCAGCCGGCGGGCGCACGACCGGGTGCGGGCCGCCGGCGGCGACCTGACGGCGGCCGTCGCGGAGGGCGCCTTCCCGCCGCTCGGCGCGGGGGAGGTCGATCTGCCCGGCGTCCTGGACGGGCTCGGCGGCTACGCGGGCTGGCTGGTCGTCGAGCAGGACGTGCCGGGCTCCGGCCAGGATCTCGGCCGGGCCCTGGACGACCAGCGCGCCAACCGCGCCTGGCTGCGCGCCCACGGCTGCTGAGCTCCGTCACCACCACCGCCCACGGCTGCCGAACTCCCCGCCGCCACCGGCCACGGCTCCGGACCGGAGCACCGCCGCCGGCCACGGCCCCGGGCCCCGGGGTCGCCGGGATCGGCGGCCCGCGAGCGCGGGGCGGACCCGGGCCGTCAGGCGCCCACGGCCTCCGGGCCCTCGCACGGCGGGGGGCAGTCGCGGCGCGGGAGGACCAGCAGGCGCGAGCCGGGGCCCCTGGCCGCCGCCACGTCGTCGGGGTTGGCCAGCGCGCAGCGGTCCAGGGAGAGGCAGCCGCAGCCGATGCACTCCGTCAGGCCGTCGCGGAGCCGCTGGAGCTGCCGGATCCGGTCGTCCAGCTCGCTCCGCCACACCGAGGAGAGCCTCTCCCAGTCCTCACGGGTGGGGGTGCGCTCGTCGGGCAGCGCGGACAGCGCGTCCTGGATCGTCCTGAGTGGGATCCCCACCCGTTGCGAGACCCGGATGAAGGCGATCCTGCGTAGCGTGTCACGCGTGAAGCGACGCTGGTTGCCCGCCGTACGGCGGCTGCGGATCAGCCCCTTCGACTCGTAGAAGTGCAGGGCCGAGACGGCGACCCCGCTGCGGGAGGCGAGCTGGCCGACGGTCATCTCCAGGTTCTTGGGCACGCCCCACTTTAGCTTGACCTCAAGCAAAGTTAAGGTTGCAGGCTGCAATCATGGCGTTCACACAGGAAGAACTCGACTATCTCGCGAGCCAGCGACTGGGCCGCCTGGCCACCATCGACCCCGGCGGCGTGCTGCAGAACAGCCCCACCGCTTTCTCCTACAACCCCGAGACCGGCACCATCGACATCCACGGCCGCGCGATGGGCGCGACCAAGAAGTTCCGCAACGTCCGGGCGGGCGGCCAGGTGGCCTTCGTCGTGGACGACGTCAGCTCCTTCACCCCCTGGAGGGTCAGGGGCGTGGAGATCCGCGGCGTGGCCGAGGCACTGGAGGACCAGGAGCCGCCCTCGCCGTACCTGAGCCGGGAGGTCATCCGCATCCACCCGAAACGGATCATCTCCTGGGGCGTCGCCCCCGGCCAGGAGGGCATGAGCGGCCGCGACGTCTGACCCCGGCCGCCCCGTCCCCCGGCCCCCGGCCGCCGTCCCCCGCCCACGTCCGCCCGGCGGCCGGCGCCCTCACCGCCCGAGGGTGCTCTCCCTCGCCATGAGCCGGTAGCCGGCCCGGACCTCCTGCGGGGGCCGGTCGGCCTGGCCGTCGATCCGCTGGCGGAGCAGATCGACGGCGATCCGGGCCAGCTCCGCCTTGTCGGGGGCCACCGTGGTCAGGGTCGGCGTGCTGAAGCGGCCGTCCTCGATGTCGTCCAGCCCGGCCAGCGCGATGTCCTCCGGCACCCGCAGGCCCGCGGCGAGGATCGTCCGCAGCGCGCCCAGGGCCAGCAGGTCGTTGAAGCAGAAAACCGCGTCGGGCCGGTGCTCCAGCAGCGCGGCCATCGCCGCCGCGCCCTCGGCCCGGCGGTAGCGCTCGACCTTGCCCACCGTCTCGGGCAGGCCGTGCGCGGCCAACGCCTGCCGGTATCCGGCCAGACGGAGCGGGGCCGTGCCGCTGGCGGAGTTGTCCTGGGCGCCCAGCGCGGCGATGCGGGTGCGGCCCAGCCCGACCAGGTGCTCGGTGACGTCACGGGCCGCCCGCACGTTGTCGATCGCCACGTGGTCGGCCGGGCCGTCGTGGATCCGCTCGCCCAGCAGGACGAGCGCGGTGTCGTCGGTGCGGGCCGCGAGCTCCTCGGCGCCGATCGCGATGGGGCTGAGGATGAGCCCGTCCACCCGGTGGTCGCGGACCCCGTCGAGGATCTGCCGCTCCCGCTCCAGGCTCCCGTCGGTCTGCTCGATGACCACCAGCAACCTCAGCTCGGCCGCGGCGTCGATGACGAACCGGGACAGCTCCGCGAAGTAGGGCGCCTCCAGCTCGGGCAGGGCCAGGGCGATCACGCCGGTGCGCCCCTGCCGCAGGTTCCTCGCCGACAGGTTGGGCCGGTAGTCGAGCTGGGAGAGCGCCTGCTCCACCTTCGCCCGGGTCGCCGGCGAGACATGGGCGTATCCGTTGACGACGTTGGAGACGGTCTTCACCGACACCCCCGCCAGACGCGCGATGTCGCGCAGACTTACTCCCACTGCCCCCGCCTCCCAGGTCGTACGGCCCACGCGGGCCGTACAAGATCTGACGCCGTCGATCGTAACGCCCAGGTATCGACCCCGGCAGTACCTGTTTACAACGTTGGAACAACGTTGTACAAACTCACCTACCACGGAACACCGCGACAACAGAGAGGTCGTGTCTTGACGACGACCGCCCGTCTCACCTTGGACCCCGCCTTCCGGATCGGCCCGGTGGAGCGCCGGCTGTTCGGCTCGTTCGTCGAGCACATGGGCCGCTGCGTCTACACCGGCGTCTTCGAACCGGGTCACCCGCTGGCCGACGCCGACGGCTTCCGCACCGACGTGCTGGAGCTGACCCGCGAGCTCGGGGTGACGCTGGTCCGCTACCCCGGGGGCAACTTCGTCTCCAACTACCGCTGGGAGGACGGCGTCGGCCCGGCGGAGGAGCGGCCGGCCCGGCTGGACTACGCCTGGCGGAGCCTGGAGGACAACCGCTTCGGGCTCAACGAGTTCATGTCCTGGGCGGCCAGGGCCGGGGTGGAGCCGATGATGGCGCTCAACCTGGGCACCCGCGGCGTGGCCGAGGCGCTGGAGCTGGTGGAGTACGCCAACCACCCCGGCGGCACCCGGCTGTCCGACCTGCGCCGCGCGCACGGCGTGGACAGCCCGCACGACGTGCGGCTGTGGTGCCTGGGCAACGAGCTGGACGGTCCCTGGCAGATGGGCCACAAGACCGCCGGCGAGTACGGCCGGCTCGCCGCCGAGACGGCGCGGGCGCTCAAGCGCTTCGACCCGGGGCTGTCCCTGGTGGCCTGCGGCAGCTCCAACAGCGCCATGCCCACGTTCGGCGCGTGGGAGGCCGAGGTGCTGGAGTCGACCTACGAGATGGTCGACTACGTCTCGCTGCACGCCTACTACGACCCGTCCGACGGCGACGTCGACTCCTTCCTGGCCAGCGGCGCCGACATGGAGCACATGATCCGCTCCATCGCCGCCACCGCCGACCACGTGGGCGCGAAACTGCGCAGCGACAAGAAGATCAAGCTCTCCTTCGACGAGTGGAACGTCTGGTACCAGAGCCGCTTCCAGGGGGAGTCCTCGCTGGACTGGACCCGGCACCCCCGGCTGATCGAGGACGCCTACGACGTCACCGACGCGGTGGTGGTCGGCAGCCTGCTCATCACCCTGCTGCGCAACGCCGACCGCGTCGGGGTCGCCTGCCAGGCGCAGCTGGCCAACGTGATCGCGCCGATCAGGACCGAGCCGGGCGGGCCCGCCTGGCGGCAGAGCATCTTCCACCCGTTCGCGCTGACCGCCCGGCACGCCCGCGGCGAGGTGCTCCGGGTGGAGCCCGAGTGCGCCACGATCCCGACCGCCAAGTACGGCGAGGCGCCCGCGATCTGGGCGAGCGCCACCCACGACGCGGCGACCGGCGAGATGGCGCTGTTCGTGGTCAACCGCGACCGGCGCGGCCCCTGCGCGCTGGAGATCACGCTCCCCGAGGGCCTGCGGCCGGTGGAGCACGTCGAGCTCACCGACGACGACCTGTCGGCCGTCAACTCGGCCGACGCGCCGGACCGCGTGGCCCCCAGGCCCGGCACCGGCCTGAGCCAGGAGGGCCGCCGGGCCTCCCTGACCCTCCCGCCGGTTTCGTGGAATATTGTCCGCTTTGCTCCCAATTCCCCCCAGGAGTAATCCATGACCAGCCCTCTTTCCCGCCGTTCCTTCCTCGGCCTGTCCGGCGCCGTGGGACTCACCGCCGCGCTGTCGGCCTGCGGGAACGGCACCAAGATCGGTTCCGGCTCCACCACCCCCGCCTCGGCCGCGCCGACGTTCTCCGGCGGCGAGTACACCGGGCCCAAGGTGACCCTGGACTACTGGAACGGCTTCACCGGCGGCGACGGCCCCCACATGCGGGCCATGCTGGAGGCGTTCAACAAGGAGTTCTCCGGCCGGATCGAGGTCCGCAACGTCACCCGCCGCTGGGAGGACCTCTATCCCGCGATGCCGACGGCCATCGCCGCGGGCAAGGGCCCCGACGTCGCGGTCATCCACAACGACTGGATCGGCACCTTCGCCGCCCGGCAGACGCTGATCCCGCTGGACGACGTGGTGGGCGCGCTCAAGCTGACCGAGGCGGACTTCATCCCCGCGGTGTGGAACGCCGGGGTCTACGAGGGCAAGCGCTACAGCGTGCCGCTCGACGTGCACTGCCTGGGCGACTACTGGAACCAGGCCCACCTGGAGAAGGCCGGCCTGAGCGACGCCCCCTCCGACAAGGCCTCCTACGAGGAGGCGCTCGGCGGGCTCAGGGACGCCGGGATCGCCAACCCGTTCTGGATGCCGAGCAAGTGGCCCGGCCACCTGATGTTCATGAGCCTGCTGTGGCAGCACGGCGGGCAGCTCTACAGCGAGGACGGCACGCGGGCGCTGTGGGGCTCCGAGCAGGGCGCGCAGGCGCTGAGCTGGATGGTGGAGCAGATCGACAAGGGCTTCAGCCCCGCCAAGGTGGCCCAGGACACCCAGTACGCCGCCTTCAAGAACGACAGGAACAGCTTCACCTGGGACGGGATCTGGCAGATCAACGACCTGAAGTCCAACGCCAAGTCGCTCAAGTGGGGCCTGTCCCCGATCCCCAACATCGGCGGCACCGCCGCGGTGTGGAGCTCCTCACACAACTTCGTGATGACCTCCCAGGCGGGCAAGGACTCGAACAAGGTCCAGGCGGCCAAGTTCTTCATCGACCACATGGGCCGCCTGTCGGCCGAGTGGGCCAAGGCGGGGATGATCCCGGCCCGCAACTCCGTCCGCGAGGACCCCTCGATCGCCGAGCTGCCCCAGATCAAGCTGGCCGCCGACCTGAACGCCTTCCACTTCCTGCCCGCGCTCCCCGGGGTCGGCGACGTGCAGTCCAAGGCGCTGGAGCTGGCGGTGGCCAAGGCCGTGCTGAAGGAGGCGTCCCCGGCGGACGCGCTGAAGGAGGGCGTGGCGACGGCCGACAAGCTGCTGGCCGACAACAAGCGGAAGTACGGGCGATGAGCGTGCGCACCACGGCGGCCCGCGCCATCGGTGCCGCGCCGGACAGGCGCACCGCGCGGGCCCACCCCCCGGCCGAGGAGCGGCCGTGAGCGTGCAGACCGGACCGCGGGACCTCACTGTGGCGGCCGCGCCCGGCCGGTCCCCCGGGACCGCCCGCAGGATGCGGCCCTGGACGCCGTACGCGTTCCTCGCCCCCTACCTGATCCTGTTCGCCGTCTTCATGCTGCTGCCGATCGGCTTCGGGTTCTGGACCAGCCTGCACGAGTGGGACATCAACCTCCCGGACAAGCCGTTCGTCGGACTGGAGAACTACGCCGAGCTGTTCGACCCCGCCGGCGTGGACGGCTCGCGCTTCTGGACGGCGATGCGGGCCACCGGGATCTTCACCGTCGCCTCGGTCCCGCTGCTGATCGTGCTGCCCCTGCTGGTGGCGCTGCTGATGAACGGCCGCTTCAAGGGACGCAACGTCTACCGCGCCGTCTACTTCGCGCCGTACGTGCTGGGCGTGGCCGTCGTCGGCTTCGTCTGGCGCTTCCTGCTGGACGGCAACATCGGCCTGGTCAACCACTATCTGGGCCTCGACGTGCAGTGGACCACCGACGTGCCGCCCGCCTGGATCGCCCTCGTCGGGGTGACGGTGTGGTGGACGCTGGGCCTGAACTCCGTCATCTTCCTCGCCGGCCTGCAGGACATCCCGCGCGAGCTGCACGAGGCGGCGATGGTCGACGGCGCCTCCGCCTGGCACCGGTTCCGCTCGGTGACGCTGCCCGGCCTGCGGCCCGTGACGGTCTTCGTGGTCAACTCCACCATCCTGGCCTCGGCCAACATGTTCGGCCAGTCCTACCTGATCACGGGCGGCGCCCCCGCCGACCAGACCAAGACCGCGATCTACCTCATCGCCGAGACCGGTCTGCGCCAGTTCGACATGGGCACCGCCTCGGCCATGAGCTTCATCCTGGCCGGCTTCCTGATGGTGGCCAGCGCGCTGGTGTTCGGCGCCTTCAGAGACAGGGGCGGGCGATGACCCGCGACCTCCGCAGCCTGCGGCGGGCCCTGCTCCACCTGATCCTCGCCGTGATCGCGGCGCTCTACCTGAGCCCGCTGGTCTACATGCTGTCCACCTCGTTCAAGACCCGCGAGGGGGCCGGCTCGACCGATCCCCAATGGATCCCAAGCCCGGCCACCCTGGACGCCTACCGGGAGATCCTCGGCAGCGCGGACAGCCCGATCGTCAGGTGGTTCGTCAACAGCCTCACCGCCGCCACCGGCCATGCCGTCCTGGTCCTGGTCACCGCGGCGCCCGCCGCCTACGCGCTGGCCCGGCTCCGCTTCCGCGGCCGGGGCGTGATCTTCGCGACGGTCGTGGCGACGCTGTTCGTGCCGCCGGTGGTGCTGTTGATCCCGAACTTCCTGATCGTCAACGAGCTCTCATGGGTGGACAGCCTGCCCGCCGTGATCGTCCCCGCCGCCGCGGGCGCGTTCGGGGTGTTCTTCCTGCGGCAGTTCTTCGTCACGCTGCCGGGCGAACTGGAGGAGGCGGCCGAGCTGGACGGCTGCAACCGGTGGCAGATCTTCACCACCATCGCGCTCCCGCTGGCCCGCCCCGCCCTGGTGACGTTGTTCCTGCTGTCCTTCCTCACCAACTGGAACGACTTCCTCTGGCCGATCTACGTCCTGCTCAGTCCCGAGTCCCTGACCCTCCCGGCGGGCCTGGGCAACTTCCAGGGGGCCAACAACATCCGCTACGACCTCCTGATGGCCGGCGCGGTGATCGCCAGCCTGCCGGTGATCGCGCTCTACCTCGTCGCCCAGCGCTGGGTGATCGAGGGGATCTCCCGTTCGGGGCTCAAGGGGTGATCGGGTGAGAATGGCCGCATGACAGGACCGGGGACGCTGTGGGTGGTGAGCGGGCCGCCGGGCGCGGGCAAGTCGACCGTGGCGGCGGCACTGCTGGCGGGGCTGGACCCGGTGCCCGCGCTGCTCGACAAGGACACCGCCTACGGCGGGTTCGTGGCGGCCACCCTCCGGACCCACGGCCGGGACCAGGGAGAGCGCGAAGGACCGTGGTACGACGAGCACGTCAAGCGGCACGAATACGCCGGGCTGACCGCGCTCGCCCGGCAGATCCGCTCCCACGGCTGCCCGGTGATGCTCGACGGCCCCTTCACCGGCCAGGTGCACGACGCGGCGCGGTGGGAGCGCTGGGTGGCGGAGCTGGGCGGCCCGCCGGTCCACCTGGTCTGGATCCGCTCCGACGGCCCCACCCTGCGTGCCAGGCTGGAGCGGAGGGGGCTCGGCAGGGACGCGGGGAAGCTGGCCCGCTTCGACGACTACCTGCGGGCGATCCAGGTGGACCATCCGCCCGCCGTGCCGTACGCCGAGATCGACAACCGGCTGGGCGCGCCGCCCCTGGGACCGCAGGTGGCCGCGCTCACGGCCGCCGTGAACGGCCGCCCGCCGTGAGCGTGGCCGGTGCGCGAGAGCACCCCGCCGCCCGGGACCAGGCCGGGGTACGGCGGGCGGCCGCCCTCACCACGCCCGCGCTTGACGGCCCGGCCGACGATCGCGGTCTCGGCCCGCGAGACGCCCGGCGGGCGTGCACGCGGGGACGTCGGCGTCCGGGTCGGCTCCGGACGCGCGAAGGGCCCGGGCCACCTCGGGCCTGGACGCCCAGAGGGCCAGGGCGATCACCGCGGCCTCGCGGACGCCGAGGTTCTCGTCGGACAGCGCCTCCACCGGGGACGCGGCACACTCGAGGCGACCGCGTCACGGAAGGCGGGCGCGCCGCCCCCGCAGGTCAGTACTCCAGCCCCCAGCCGTGCGGGCCGAGGACGTAGGAGGACCCGGCGGCCTTCAGCCAGCCGGCCTCGGTCAGCCCGTCGAGGCTCCGCCGTACCGTCTCCTCCGGCAGGGCGGTCGCCCGGGCCACCTCGGCGACCGTCGCCGACCTGCCCTCCACGGCGAGCCCGGACACCGCCTCGTAGACGTCGGTGTCCACGCCCGACAGGGCCTGGACGTCGGGACGGCCCTCATTCACGAGGGCGCTCCCTGGCGGCGCCGGGCGCCCTCGCGCAGTCGCTCGGGGTCGACGTCCCGCTCGGGGTGGCGGCGCAGATACTCCTGCTCCAGCTCCTCGGTCCGCGTGGTGTGGTTGGCGAGCGCGTCCGCGGAGCCGTGCAGGAGGGTGTCGGTCCGGGTGGCGTGCAGGTGCCGCAGCTCACGGAGCAGGTCGTCCTCGGTCAGGTCCATCGGGTCGATTCCCATTGTCATAGGACTCGCCTACCCTGTCACCGCCCTCCCTCACTTCCTCGGGGGTCCCTCCTGGTGACAGGATTTCACGAAATTGAGTCAGATTTCATGACTCGTTTGCATTGCAGCCATAACGCCACGGCCTTACCTTCCCGGTATGGACCTTGAGCTCCGACACCTCAAGATCGTGCGGGCGGTCGCCGAGGCCGGCAGCGTCACCAAGGCGGCCACCCTCCTCGGGCTGGCCCAGCCCGCGCTGACCGCGCAGCTCAAACGGATCGAGCGGGTGCTCGGAGGGACTCTTTTCGAACGCGACCACAACGGCGCGCGGCCCACACCCCTCGGGGAGCTGGTGCTGTCCAGGGCGATGGTGCTGCTGCCCGCCGCCCGGGAGCTGCAGGAGGAGGCGGTCCGGTTCGCCAACGCCAGCGGTGAGGTCCCCAGCTACCGGCTGGGCGCCACCAACGGGCCGATCCTGGGCGGGCTGGTCGACCGGCTCGCCACGGCGTGGCCGTCGACGCCGGTGAGCACCTACACCTCCTGGTCGGCCAAGGAGCTCACCACGATGGTCATGCTCGGCCGGCTCGACTTCGCGCTCATCGGCGCCTGCGGGGAGAGCCCCCCGCCGGTGGAAGGGCCGGTGGTGTGGCTGACCGTGGGGGTCGACCCGGTCTTCGTGATGCTGGAGGAGAACCACCCGCTGGTCGGCCGGGAGGAGGTGGCGCTGGCCGAGCTGGCCGGAGAGCGGTGGGCGGTCACCCCCGGAGACAGCTGTTTCGGCGACTGCTTCGCCACGGCCTGCGCCCGCGCGGGCTTCACCCCCCAGACGATCTACGAGACCGACGTGGCCACGTGCACACACCTGGCCAAGGTCGGACGCGCCGCCGTACTGTGCCAGGCGACCTTCCAGCCGACCCCGGGCGTGGCGACGGTCCCGCTCGCCGACGCGCCGCTGCGCTGGCGGCAGCTGCTCGGCTGGCATCCGGAGGGCGCCGCCGCGCGGGTCGCGGCGTCGATCGCCGAGCACGCCAAGGCCGCCCACGCCGACGCGGTGCGGCGCAGCGCGCGATATGCCGCCTGGCTGGCCGGCAACCCCCGGTTCGGCACCTCCCCATAACGCGACGGTAGGGAGCATTTGGTAGAACCACACCCCGTGTGAGCACCGCTACGTTGGCGGCACCCCCCACACGAGGAGACGACACATGCTCCGCAGAAGTGCCGTGTCCGCGGGCTTCGCGCTCGCGTTCACCCTGGTGGCCACCCCCGCCACCGCCCAGGCCGGTCCCGGCGGCGACCCCGCCCCGTCCGCGTTCGCCACGGCCCGGGCACAGGCGGCGGCAGCCGCCAGGCCCGCCCCCGCCATGATCGACGCCCTCAGGCGCGACCTCGGGATCACCGGTGAGCAGGCCACGGCCCGGCTCGTCAACGAGGCGGCCGCGGCCAAGGTCGAGCCCGCCGTCCGCGGGCAGCTCGGCAAGGACTTCGCCGGCGCCTGGGTGAGCGGCCCCACCTCCGAGTTCGTGGTCGCTACCACCGACTCGACGAAGATCACCACCATTCTCCGCGCCGGCGCGGAGGCCAAGCTCGTCAAGCACTCGCTGGCCACGCTGGAGGCGGCCAGGGAGCGGCTCGACGCCGTCGCCGGCGCGCCGTACGGGGCCGTGCCCTCCTGGTACGTCGACCTGCGGAGCAACAGCGTCGTGGTGCAGGCGGGCGACGCCGCCGCCGCGGAGGCGTTCGTGAACGCCGCCGGCCTCGACAGGGCGCTGGTCCGCGTGGAGACCTCCGCCGAGCGGCCCCGGCCGCTCTACGACGTCCGCGGCGGCGACGCCTACTACATCGGCAGCGGCTCCCGCTGCTCGGTCGGCTTCTCGGTCACCCGCGGCACCCAGGGCGGCTTCGCCACCGCGGGCCACTGCGGCACCGCCGGGGCCAGCACCAAGGGCTCCAACCAGGTCGCGCAGGGCACCTTCCAGGGCTCGTCCTTCCCCGGCAACGACTACGCCTGGGTCGCGGTCAACTCCAACTGGACGCCGGTCGGCGTGGTGAACGGCTACAGCAACGGCATCGTCCAGGTCGGCGGGTCGGCCGACGCGGCCGTGGGCTCGTCGGTCTGCCGGGCCGGCTCGACCACCGGCTGGCACTGCGGCACCATCCAGGCCCGCAACGCCAGCGTCACCTACCCCGAGGGCACCATCACCGGCCTGGGCCGCACCAGCGTGTGCGCCGAGCCCGGCGACTCCGGCGGCTCCTACATCTCCGGCAGCCAGGCCCAGGGCGTCACCTCCGGCGGCTCGGGCAACTGCTCCTCCGGCGGCACGACCTACTTCCAGCCGATCAACGAGATCCTGCAGGTCTACGGGCTCACCCTGGTCACCGGGGACGGCAACCCGCCGACCGGTTGCGGCGGCTACCAGAACACCTACAACGGCTCGCTGACCTCCAACCAGAGCGTCTACCAGCCCGGCAGCGGCGGCTACACCGCCGGCGCCGGCGTGCAGCGCATCTGCCTGGACGGCCCCAACGGCACCGACTACGACGCCTACCTGCAGAAGCTGAACGGCTCCACCTGGACCGACGTGGCCAGTGGGACCACCCCCAACCCCGACGAGGCCTTCACCTACAACGGCACCGCGGGCACCTACCGCGTGCGGGTCCACGCCTACAGCGGTTCGGGCTCCTACACCCTGGGCGTGACCAGGCCGTAGCCGCCCGCGCGCCACGCGCCGCCGCCCCTTCCAGAGGGGCGGCGGCGCCGTCGTGTCCGGATGTCCAGAAGAATGGACAGATGAGCGAGCTTCTGAGGCTGAGCGAGGGCGCGGTGCTGACGCACCTGGTCACCCGGGCCGAGCTGGCGGCCGGTGCGCTGACGGCCGTCGACGACCTGCGGCTGTGGGCACGGCTGGCCGACGGCGGCGGGGTGCCGCTGGCCGGGGGCGGCCGGGTGCGCACCGTGGTCGAGGCGGGCGAGCCGTCCCTGACGGGGCCCGAGGGCTGGCTGTCGGGGGTGGCGCCGGAGGACCTGGTCGCGCTGCGCCTGCGCGACGGCGCGCTGGAGCTGTCGACCACGGAGCTGACCGACTTCCCCGCCGAGCGGGCGATCCGGGTCGTCCAGGAGTTCGGTGAGCAGGCGCTCGACGCGCTGCGCGCCTTCGCCGAGGGGCTGGAGCCCGCTCCCGGCGTCTCCATCGACGTCGTGGTCCTCGAGCTGCTGATGAAAGCCCCGGAGACCTTCGCCGACCCGCTCCCGCCGCTGGCCCCGCTGCTGCGTGAGGCCTCGCTGGAGCTGCGGGGAGGCCGGGTCGGCATCGTGGGCGCGCCGTGGGACACCGCTTCGGTCGCCGACCTGGCCCCGCTGGACGTCATCAGGCTGGCCCTGGTCCGCAGCGCGCTGCGGACCTACGCCGAGGGCGCCGACCTGTCCAAGGCGATCACCTACCTGTCCCGTTCGGAGGCGGTGCTCGCCAGGGTCGCCGACGAGGTGGAGCGCGAGCCGCTCGCCCCCGCCCTGATCGAGGCGCTCCCGCGCACCGAGCCGGCGGCGCTGCTGCTGATCGCCAGGTCGGCCGAGGGCGAAGGCCGGTCGTTCGAGGCGGCCGGGCTCGTCCACGAGGTGCTCTCCCTCTCCCCGGGCCTGGCGCCGGCCGAGCGGGACGCGGCCGAGTACGCCGCCTGCCGTACGGCCCCGGACGACCCGCTTCCGGCACGGGCCGCGCACCTGTTCCGGCAGCTGCTCGCCTACGGCTACCGCCCGGCCCGCCGCCGCCTGATCGACGACCTGGTCGCGCTGAGCGTCCGGGTGGCCGAGCCCGCCCTGGCCGACCTGGCGCTGTTCGAGAACGACGTCGTCGGGGAGTTCCTGGACTCGCGGGGCGAGTGGCTGCGCGATGACGAGGTGGAGCTGCTGGAGTCCTGGCGCAGGACGCCGCTGCGGCTGTGGGAGGTCCTCGACGTCTCCGGAGAGGAGATCACCCTGCGCGAGGCGGGCGGCGGGGGTGGGGGCCCGGTGACGCTGGCCGACGAGCTGCTCCCCCGGCAGGCCCTGCCCGGTGACCTGATGCTGACCAGGCTGCTGGGCGACGGGGAGGGCCCCCACGTGTTCGGCCACCCGTTCAAGGTGGACCCGGCCCGCAAGGACGAGATGCTCGCCCTGCTCACCGACCCGGTCGACCCCTACGCGGTGGCCGCCTTCTTCCGCCGGGCCGGGCGGGCCCCCGGCACGGCGCCCGGCTAGCCGGACGCCCCGGACGGCGGGTTCAGGCGATGCCGTAGACGCGGGCGGCCACCCCGCCGAACACCTCCTCGCGCTCGGACGCCGACAGGTGCGCGGTGAGCCCGCGGGTGGTCTCCAGCACGGTCTCGTACGGCGCGGCGAGCAGGCATACCGGCCAGTCGGAGCCGAACATGACCCGGCCGGGCCCGAACGCCTCCAGCACCACGTCGGCGTAGGGCCGCAGGTCGGCGGCCGTCCAGCCGGCCCAGTCGGCCTCGGTGACCAGGCCCGACAGCTTGCAGGTGACGTTCGGGCGGGCGGCCAGCTCCCGGACCAGCACGGCCCACGGCTCCAGCGCCCCCGTGGCGACCGGCGGCTTGGAGCAGTGGTCGAGCACGAACTCCAGGCCGGGCAGCGCGGTCACGGTCTCGATCGCGGCGGGCAGCTGGTGCGGGAGGGTGAGCAGCTCGTAGACCAGCCCCGCCCGCCCGACGGCCGCCAGGCCGCGCCGTACGTCGTCCCGGCAGAGCCAGCGCGGGTCGGTCTCGCCCTGCACCTGGTGCCGGACGCCGCGCAGGTATCCGCCGCCGGGCGCGGCCCGCAGCGCGGCGAGGTCGTCGGCCGCCGAGGGGGCGGTCAGGTCGGTCCAGCCGACCACCGCCGCGATCAGGTCGTGCGCCTCGGCCAGGGCCAGGAACTCCGGCGTCTCCTCCGGCACGGCGACCGTCTGCACGAGCACCGTGGCCGTGACCCCGGCGGCGGCCGCCGGCAGGTCCTCGACGCCGAAGCTCCTGCGCAGCGGGGCCATCTCCGGGCCGGTGATCCAGCCCTGGTCCCGCACGGACAGGTCCCACACATGGTGATGCGCGTCGATCATGGCTCTCCCGGGGCGATTGATCCGATCATTCAACCGAACTGGGCCGCGCGGGACAAGTCATAGCCGGTTTTTCGGAACAATGGTCGGATCTCAGTGCGTGGCCATGGGCCGATCCGCCGGAGAACGCACGCAGAGTCCCGCGGCGCGGCCGCGGGGTGAAGACGTCGGAGCGGCCGTGACCTGGACGGTCACGGCCGCACGGGGACCGCCGGGCTCCGGCCCGGCGGTCGCCCACCGGAGACGGGTCCCGCGGGCCGACCGGCCCGCGGACGGTCAGCCCGGCATGGAGCCCGGGGTCAGTATCCGCCACCCTGGCGGTCGTAGCAGTACTGCCTCTCCTGCGGGTCGTCGTACTGCCAGCAGGGCTTGGCGGCGGAGCCGAGGGCGGACATGGTGTCGGCACCGGCGGGCTGGGCCGACAGCGCCGCGGGGACGACGAGAGCCGAGGCCGCCACCGCACCGGCGGCGAGAGCGTGCTTGAACTTGATCATGAGATCACCCCATGTCGAGTCGGTCGCGCCCCGGGCGACACCAGGGCTGACGGAACGCCGCGTCGGGGCTACGGACAGCACCGGCACGGCGCGTGACATGGATCCCACGTTAGCCGCAGAGAACTTCGATGGTCTTTCCAGAGAGGACAAAGGCCTCAGCCCTCTCGGATTACTCTCCGGCTGCGGAGAAGAACCGGGGAACGGGTTTCCGTCACGTTCGGTGACGGCTCTCCGCCAGCCGCCTTTGTCTCCCGCGGTTCCCTCCCCGCCTCCCCGCGGAATTCCCCGGTAGATCGTCGCCGCCTGATCGGCCTGCGGCGGGGAACGCCGCACCGGGAAAGGGTCTTGCGGAGCCGCCGGGAGGCCGGATCCCCCGGCGACCCCTCCGCGGGCTCCGGTGGGACGGGCCCGTACGGCCCGGCGCCGGCCGTTCAGAGGGTGCGCAGGCGTTCAGAGGGTGCGCAGGAAGGCCAGGCCCTGGGTCGCGAGGTCGTCCTGGGTCGCGGCGAGCGGCCGCCAGACCGAGGCGGCGGTCGCGATCGACCGGTTGTGCGCGGTGAAGGACTCGATGCAGAGCGGGCCCCGGTAGCCCGCCTCGCGCAGCGCCCCGGCCAGGCCCGGCCAGTCCAGGTGGTCGGCTCCGGGGGCGCCCCGGTCGTTGGCGCAGACCTGCACGTGTGCGATCAGCTCCCCCGCCTGCCGGACGGCCGCCGCGGGATCGCGCTCCTCGATGTTCATGTGGTAGACGTCCAGCGCGAGACCGACGCCCGGGATCCCGCCCACCGCCTCGACGGCCTGCCCGACCGTGTTGATCAGGCTGCTCTCGTAGCGGTTGAGCGGCTCGACGGCGACCGTCACCCCCCGCTCGGCCGCGTACTCCCCGACCGGGGCCAGGTTCTCGCGCAGCTGGGCGTAGCAGGCCGGCCGCTCCTCCTCCGACATCCGCCAGGTCCGCCCCACCGACGCGTACGCCGGCCCGGCGATCACCGGGCTCCCCACGGCCACCGCGGCGTCCACGCAGCGCCGCAGGTAGTCCCGGGTCGTCCGGAACGTCTCGCCGTCGGCCGCGACGAGCTCCCTGCCCGGGGGCATGACCAGCACCACCGACGCCTTCAGCCCGAGCTCTCCCAGCAGGTCGGCCGCCCGCTCGGGGTCCCAGTCGCCGATCTGCTCCATCGGCAGCTCGATCGCGTCGAAGCCCCAGCCGGCCACCTTCGGGGCCAGCCGCATGAGGTCCTCATCCGTCAGCGGCGAGACCCACACCCACGTGTTGACACCGATGGCGAACACCGGAAACCCCTCCCTCTCCTCATGAACGCTCCTCGCGAACACCGTCGTGAACGCTCCTCGCGAACGCTCCTCGTGAACGCCGTAGGGCGGCGGCGCCCGGCCCCTGTGTCCGGCGGGCGCCGCCGTCCTCGTCCCGGCGGACCGGCCCTACTTGCCGCCCCACTTGGCGGGGAAGCCGGGCAGGTCCTCGCAGCCGCACAGCGCGTAGTGCAGCGGCGGCATGTCGGGCCGCAGGTAAGTGGCCAGACTCTCGGAAGTGATCTTGGGCTGGGGGAGCTTCCACGTCTTGGGCACCTCCTCACCCTGGAGGATCCTCAGGGCGGCGATCACCGGGGTGCGCCACTGGTAGGTGGGGTAGGTGGGCGCGACGGCGGTGAGACCACTGTCCTTCCACTTCTGCAGGAAGTCCTGCTGGTCCTCTCCGACGATCGGCGGCACCTGCTGGCCGGCGTCCTCGAACGCCTCGACCGCCGCCACGGCGGTCGCGCCCGCGTCCATCCAGACGCCGTCGATCTTGCCGTGGCGCTGGATGTAGTCGCTCACGATGCTCTTGGTCTTGGCCGCGTCGCCGTCGGTGAACTCCACCCCGACCACGTCGAGCTCGCTGTTGTCGAAGGCCACCTTGGCCGCCGACCAGCGCGTCTCCAGGACGTCCACGCCCGGCAGGATCCGCAGCGCCAGGACCTTCCCTCCGGCGGGGACCTTCTCCACCAGGAACTCCGCGCCGTCGGCGCCGAAGGCGTAGCCGCCGATCGGGTTGATGAACGTCACCGGGCAGTCGGTGTCCACACCGCGGTCGAAGACGATCACCGGGAGCTTCGGGCAGGCGGCCGTCACCGCGGGGGTCAGCGTCGCGGTCGTGTTGGGCGAGACGATCAGCGCGTCACACCCCTTGCCGGTCAGCTCCGCGATGTCGGAGATCTGCTTGTCATCCTTGCCCTCGGCGTCGAGCGCGGTGAACTCGGTGATCTCCTTGTGCAGGGCGACCTCGGCCTGCATGGTCTTCCAGCCCACCTGCCGCCACGGGTTGTTGACCGCGGCGTTGGAGAAGCAGAGGTGGTAGGGGCCGTCCTTCTTGTACTTGCCGGTGTCCGCCTTCTCGCCCGGGGCGACGACCTGCTCCCACGGCCTGCCCTCCGGCCCCTCGGGGGTCTGGGCACGCATGCCGAGCTGGGCGTCGTAGTCGGCCTGGACGAAGAACTTCGACTGCTCGCCCGTCCCGGAGGAGGTGGAGGCGGCCGGAGCCGTCGTCGAGGCCGCCGAGGCCGTGGGGGCGGCCGTGCCCGCCACCGGCCGGTCGCTGGCGCAGCCGGCGGCCAGCAGCATCGCGGAGACGCCCGCGGCGAGGGCCGCTACAGACCTATTCAAATCAGGTCTCCTTCTTTTTCCTGTGGGGGGTGCCTTCTGTTGGGAAGGGGCTTGGAGGGAGCTTGGGGGAGCGCCCTCAGACGCGCGCCGCGCGCCGGGACGGGAGCCGTACGGTCCCCATCGCGACGGCGGCGATGATGATCACGCCCTGGACCGCGTACTCCAGGGCCCCCGAGATGCCGTGCAGGTTGAGCAGGGTGAAGAGCGCCTCAAGCGTGAACGCCCCGGCCATGGCCGCGACCACGGACCCGCGTCCGCCGCCGAGCGCCACGCCGCCGAGCACGACGGCGGTGATCGCCTGGAACTCCAATCCCTGTCCGACCTGGGCGGAGACCCCGGCGAAGCCGCCCAGCAGGATGCCGGCGACGGCCGCCGCCAGCCCGGAGACGACGAAGGCGAGGACGCGGGTCCGCCCGACCCGGACCCCCGACAGCCCCGCGGCGCGCTCGTTGTCGCCGGTGGCGATGAGCCGCTTGCCGAAGTCGGAGCGCATGAGCAGGATCGCCGCCGCGCCCGCCGCCAGGAGGACGAGGACCGACCAGGGCACCGGCCCGAGGTCCTTGCGGCCGAACATCCTGAACGTCTCCGACAGCGCTCCGCGCGGGGCGCCGCCGGTCCACAGGAACACCGCGCCGGACAGCACGAGCATCATGCCCAGGGTGGTGATGAACGACGGCACCCGGAGCCCGGTGGTGATCACGCCGTTGACCAGGCCGACCAGCAGCCCCAGCGCGACCAGCAGGGCCAGCACCGGCCAGGTGGCCGGCTCGCTCCCGTCGATCAGGCGGGCGGCCACCACCACCTGCACGGTGACCAGCGACCCGACCGACAGGTCGAACTCCCCGGAGACGATCACGAAATACTGCCCCGCCGCGAGGATGACCAGTGGCGCGGCCCGTTTGAGGAAGGCGAGGAACCCGGCGGGCTCCAGGAAGAAGGGGTTGGCCACCGCGATCAGCGCCAGCAGCACGGCCAGCACGAGGAGGATCGGCCCCATGGACCTGAGGGCTCTCATCGGGATCGCCTCCTGGCGGTACGGCGGGCGTACACGGCCACCGCGGCGACGATCACCACGCCGCGCACCACGTCCTTGACGAACGCGTTGACCTCGAGCTGGTTGAAGACGCTGTCGAGCACGGCCAGCAGCAGCACCCCGCCGACCGTCCCGGGGATCCCGCCCCGGCCTCCGGCCAGGGCCGTGCCGCCGAGGACCACCGCGGCGATCGACTCCAGGTCGTAGCCGCCGTCGGTGCCGACCGTCGGCGCCCCCGCGCCGAGCCGGCCGGCCAGCAGCAGCCCGGCGATCCCCGCGCACACCGAGCAGAGGACATGGGTGGCGACGATGACCCTGCCGGTCCGCACCCCGGACAGCCGGGCCACCTCCTCGTCCCCGCCCACCGCGTAGATCCGGTATCCGAGCCGCGTACGGCGGAGCAGGAACCACGCCGCGGCCGCGACGCCCGCCCAGAGCAGCGCCGAGACCGGGACCGGCCCGAGCCGGTCGTAGCCGAGCCGCTGGAAGGACTCCGGCACGCTGCCCGCCGGCCCGTCGTAGAGGTGGTCCACGACCCCTCTGATGATCAGTGCGGTGCCGAGCGTCGCGATGAAGGCGTGCACGTGGAGCCAGGTGATGATCAGCCCGTTGGCCAGGCCGGCCAGCGCGCTCACCGCGAGCACCGCCGCGACCCCCGGGACGATCCCGCTGTCCTGGCCCGCCATGACCTCCGCCGCGACGAGCGAGGTGAGGCTGATCAGATACGCCACCGACAGGTCCAGCGACCCCACCAGGATCGCCAGGGTCTGCCCCACCGCGACGATGCCCAGCGCGGCCGAGCGCTGCTGGATCCCGACGACGGTCTCCAGCGTGAGGAAGTCGCCCCCGTCGACCGCCACCAGCAGCCAGCCGGCGAGCATGACCCCGGCCAGAGCCAGGTAGATGACCTGTGTCGAGCCGATGCGGCCGGCCAGGGCGGCCCGCCCGCGCGGGCCGCCGGCGCGGGCGGCGGGGGCGGCGCTCTCCGGCGCCGCCGGGGGCCGGGCGGGCCGGAGCCCGTTCTGTCCGGTCACGGCGACACCTCACCGGCGGCCAGGCGCATGACTGTCTCCTCTGAGGAGCCGGATGGGAGCTCTCCGGCGATGCGCCCGTCGCGCATCACGACGACGCGGTCGCTCATGCCGATCAGCTCGGGGAGTTCGGAAGAGATCATCATGATGGCCATGCCGTCCCGGGCCAGGCCGCGCATCAGGTCGTAGATCGCGGCCTTGGCCCCCACGTCGACCCCGCGCGTGGGCTCGTCGAAGACCAGGACCTGCGGCGCCACGGTCATCCACTTGGCCAGCACGACCTTCTGCTGGTTGCCCCCCGAAAGGTAGCGGACCTCCTGTTCGGGGCGGGGCGGCCGCAGCCGCACGGCCTCCAGGAGCTGTCTGACGTCGTCGCGGCCGCCGCGCCGTACCGAGCGGGAGACCAGCAGGGCGTTGTCGCGCACCGACTGGCGCAGCGCGAGCCCCTCGGCCTTGCGGTCCTCGGTCACCAGCCCGATCCCGGCCGCCACGGCCTGGCGCACCGACGCGGGCCGCAGCGGGCTCATCTCGCCGCGCGTGAACGGCTCGGCCCCGAACAGCGCCTTGGCCAGCTCCGTCCGGCCCGACCCCTGCAGCCCGGCCACCCCCAGGATCTGCCCGGCGCGCAGGTCGAGGTCGATCCCGTCGAGCACGGCGTTGCCGCCGCCGCGCACGCTGAGCCGCACCTCGCCGGCCCGGCCGTCGCGGGGCGGGAAGTGGGCGCCGAGGTCGCGGCCGACCATCAGCCGGACCAGCTCGTCGGAGGTGACCTCGGCGGTCCGCACGGTCTTGACCAGGGCGCCGTCCTTCAGCACGGTCACCCGCGCGGCCAGGTCGAACACCTCGCGCAGCCGGTGGGAGATGTAGAGGACGGCGATCCCCCGCTCCCGCAGCCGCGCGACGAGCCGGTAGAGCAGCTCCACCTCGTGGTCGGCCAGCGCCGCGGTCGGCTCGTCCATCACGATGATCCGGGCGTCCTGGGAGAGCGCCTTGACGATCTCCACGACCTGCTGCTGGGCGACGGACAGGTGGCGGACCAGGTCACGGGGGCCGAAGGAGGACTCGCCGAGTTCCTCCAGCAGCCGCGCGGTGGCGGCCTCCATCGCGGCCCGGTCGACCAGCCCCCGCCGGACGGGCTCGCGGCCGAGGAAGACGTTCTCGGCGACGCCGCGCTCGGGCAGCAGGTTGAACTCCTGGTAGATGATCGCCACCCCGGCGCGCTGCGCGTCGACGGGGTGGGCGAAGGAGACCGGGACGCCGTCGATCTCGACACCGCCCTCGTCCGGCGCGTGGACCCCGGCGAGGATCTTCATCAGCGTGGACTTGCCGGCGCCGTTCTCCCCGACGACCGCGTGCACCTCTCCGGCGGCGGCCTCCAGGTCCACCCCGCTCAGCACCCGCACGCCGAGGAAGCTCTTGGCGATGCCGCGCATCCTGAGGATCACGTCTCGTCCACCTCCACCCACCGGCCGGACCCGGCGGAGGTCAGTACGGCGTCGCAGACGTGGGCGGCGCGGGCGCCGTCGGCGAAGGTGGGCAGGCCCTCGCGGTGCTCGCCCCGGACCGCCGCGTAGGTGTCGCCGACGAACGCCTCGAAGCAGTCGTGGTACCCCTGGGCGTGGCCGGCCGGCAGGGTGGCGTACCGCGCGGCCCCGGCCGACAGCGCGGCCGGGTCGCGCATCAGCAGCCGCGAGCCGTCGCGCCGCCCGGACCACAGGAGTTCGGGCTGCTCCTGGTCGAAGGCCAGGCTGGCCTCCGACCCCGAGATCTCCAGCAGGAGCCGGTTCTTCCTGCCGGGCGCAACCTGGCTGGCCGTCACGGTCCCCAGCGCCCCGGAGACCGTGCGGAACTGGACCGTGGCCACGTCCTCGGTCAGCACCGGGCGGCTCACCGCGCGCTCGGGCACCACCACGGCCGTCTGCGCCGAGACCGCGGCGATGCGGTCACCGGAGACGAACTCGGCCAGGTCGCACCAGTGGGAGCCGATGTCGGCGAAGACCCGCGAGGGACCGCCGCGCTCCGGGTCCACCCGCCAGTTGTCGTCCTCCGGGGCCAGCAGCCAGTCCTGCAGGTAGCTGCCGTGGATCAGGCTGATCCGGCCCACCGCGCCCGAGGCCACCCGGTGGCGGGCCTCGCGGACCATCGGATGGAAGCGGTAGACGAAGGGGACGGCCGTCACCCGTCCCGCCTCCACCGCCCGCGCGGCCATCATCGCGGCCGTCCCGCCGTCGGTGGCCAGCGGCTTCTCGCAGACGACGTGCTTGCCGGCGTCCAGGGCCTTCAACGCCAGGGACGCGTGCAGGTGGTTGGGGGTGCAGATGTGGACGACGTCGACGTCGGCCGAGGCGATCAGCTCCTCGGCCGAGCCGAATGCCCGCTCGGCACCCAGACGGGCCCCGGCCTGGGCGGCCTTCTCCCGGCCCGATCCCACGGCGCCGACGATCCGGGCCCCGGCGAGCCTCGCCGAACGCGCGTGGACCGTGCCCATGAAACCGGTTCCGACGACGCCCACCCGGATCTGATCCGCTGGTAACCGTCCGATTTCCTCCATATTGCGGGATGTTAAAGGGAGCTTATGGCGATGGTCAAGCAAAAGTTAGAGGCGTTTGGGCATAATGGAGTCATGAAGGAACGTAAGTCGCTTTGACGTGGTGCAAACGAGGAGTGTTGACTGTGCGCATGCTGAGTGAAGCGAACGGTTCAATCGCCGGCGCGGGGGCGCTTCTAAAGATCCTGCGTGACGGTCAGGCACGGACCCGGGCGGAGTTGGTGCAGCTGACCGGGCTGGCACGGTCCACCCTCGGGCAGCGGCTCGACGCGCTGCTGAGCCAGCAGTGGATCATCCCGACCGAGGAGGCCATCTCCTCGGGAGGCCGTCCCGCCGTCGCCTTCACCTTCAACCGCGGCGCCCGCGTCGCCCTCGCCGCCGACCTCGGGGCCACCCACGCCCGGGTGGCGATCACCGACCTGGGCACCGAGGTCCTCGCCGAGCGCGCGGACGAGGTGCCGATAGACCGCGGCCCGGTCGAGACGCTCACCTGGCTCCAGCGCACCTTCGAGGAGATGCTCGCCGAGACCGGCCACACCCCGGAGCAGGTCTGCGGCATCGGCGTCGGCCTGCCCGGCCCGGTCGAGCACAGCTCGGGCCGGCCGGTCAATCCGCCGATAATGCCGGGTTGGGACGGCTTCCCCGTCCCCGAGTGGCTCGGCGAGCGTTTCGGCGCCCCCGTGCTCGTCGACAACGACGTGAACATCATGGCCCTGGGCGAGCACTGGGCCGCCCGCCCCGGCGCCGACCACCTCATCTTCGTCAAGATCGGCACCGGCATCGGCTGCGGCATCATCAGCGACCGCCACCTGCACCGGGGCGCCCAGGGCGCGGCCGGCGACATCGGCCACATCCAGGTGGCCTCGGCCTCCGACACCGTCTGCCGCTGCGGCAACCTCGGCTGCCTGGAGGCCGTCGCCAGCGGCGCCGCCATGTCCGCCCGCCTGTCGGCCGGCGGCGTGAAGGCCGCCGGCAGCCGCGACGTGGTCCGCCTGGTGCGCAGCGGCAACACCCAGGCCGTCCAGCTCATCCGCCAGGCCGGCCGCGAGGTCGGCGACGTCCTCGCCTCGATCGTGAACTTCTTCAACCCCTCGGTGATCGTGGTCGGCGGCGACATCGCCGAGGCCGGCGAGCAGGTCCTCGCCGGCCTCCGCGAGGTCATCTACAGCCGCTCCCTGCCCCTGGCCACCCAGCACCTGACGATCACCGCCAGCGAGCTCGGCGACCGCGCGGGCGTGATCGGCGCGGCCGTCATGGTCATCGAGCACGTCCTGGCCCCCGGCACCGTCGACCAGTCCGTCACCCGCGCCTGACCGTGACACACTGACCCGGTGACGGAGACCGGACCGATCAGGACCCCCCGGCTGACGCTGGAGCCGCTGGCGGTGGAGCACGCCGCCCAGATGGCCGAGGCGCTCGCCGACCCGGCCCTGCACACCTTCATCGGAGGCTCCCCCGCGACCGCTGAGGAGCTGCGCGACCGCTACGCCCGCATGGTGGCCGGCCCGCCGCCCGGCGGTGACGACGCCTGGCTCAACTGGGTGATCCGCCTCGACGGCGAGGAGGGCCCGGTCGGCTACGTCCAGGCCACCCTGACCGCCGGCCGGGCTTACGTGGCCTGGGTCGTCGGCACCCCCTGGCAGGGCAGGGGCGTCGCCGGCGAGGCCGCACTCGCCCTCCTCGCCTGGCTCAGGGAGCACGGCGTGCGGACCGTCGTCGCGACCATCCATCCCGACCACGCCGCATCCTCCGCCGTGGCCCGCCGCATCGGTCTGGTCCCGACCGACGCACGGGTGGACGGCGAGGTCGTCTGGCGGTCGGAGTAGGGCGGCCACGGGCCACGCGGCCCGGAGCGGGACCCGGCCCGCCTAGCGGCGGACCAGCTTCTCCGGTTCGCGCAGCTCGTCCATGAACCAGGAGATGGTGCGGCTCAGCCCGTCGACGATGTCCACCTTCGGCGCCCAGCCCAGCCGGGAGGCGGCCAGCGAGGTGTCGGGGCGCCGGATCTCCGGGTCGTCGGCGGGGCGGTCGACGAAGTGGATCGGCGAGTCCGAGCCGGCCAGCCGGCGGACCGTCTCGGCGAGGGAGAGCACGGACAGCTCCGCCGGGTTGCCGATGTTGACCGGGCCCTCGAAGTCGCTGTCGGCCAGGGCGAGGATGCCCTCGACCGTGTCGTCCACATAGCAGATGGACCGGGTCTGCGTGCCGTCGCCGGTCACGGTGATCGGCTCACCGCGCAGGGCCTGGCGGATGAAGGTGGGGATGGCCCGGCCGTCGTGGGGCCGCATCCTCGGGCCGTAGGTGTTGAAGATCCGTACGATCGCGGTGTCGGCCCGGTGGGAGTTGCGGTAGGCCGTGGTCAGCGACTCGGCGAAGCGCTTGGCCTCGTCGTACACGCTCCGCGGCCCCACCGGGTTGACGTTGCCCCAGTAGGTCTCCCGCTGCGGGTGCTCCAGCGGGTCGCCGTACACCTCGCTGGTGGAGGCCAGCACGAAGCGGGCGTCCTTCTCCCTGGCCAGCCCGAGGGCGTGCAGCGTGCCGATACTGCCCACCTTGAGCGTCTCTATCGGATGGCGCAGGTAGTCGGCGGGAGAGGCCGCCGAGGCGAAGTGGAGCACCAGGTCCACGTCGCCGGGGACGTGGACGAACCCCGT
This sequence comes from Streptosporangium sp. NPDC048886, assembly GCF_055586905.1. NCBI lineage: Bacteria > Bacillati > Actinomycetota > Actinomycetes > Streptosporangiales > Streptosporangiaceae > Streptosporangium > Streptosporangium sp. NPDC048886. Next base: position 23,663 of record NZ_JBVJHH010000016.1, on the reverse strand, counting down.
GAGGTCGCATTCGACCAGCCGGAAGGCGGCCCGGCCGATCAGGTGCTCGACGTTGCGGGGCGAGCCGGTCAGGAAGTTGTCCATGCAGACCACCCCCGCCCCCTCGGCGAGCAGGCGCTCGCACAGGTAGGACCCGAGGAAACCGGCTCCGCCGGTCACCACCACCCGTCGCGTGTTCATCGGACGCTTACCTCCAGCAGATTGACGGCGGCGTCGAGGACCTCCAGGACGCCGATCTCCAGCAGGCCCTCATCGGGCAGCTCCCCGTGGGGGTCGCCGGAGCGCCCCGCCCACAGGGCCACATGCGGCCCGTGGGGCGGCCCCCACAGGGCGGGCGAGACGGGCCCGAACAGCACCACGGAGGGGGTGGCGAACGCGCTCGCGAGGTGGGCCACGCCGGTGTCGCCGCAGACGACCAGCCGGGCCCCGGCCACCAGCGCGGCCAGCTCGCGCAGACCGGTGCGGCCGGCGAGCACGCACGCCTCCGGCAGCCGGGCGAGGGAGGCCACCCGCTCGGCGAGCACCCGCTCGCCGGCGTTCCCGGTGATCACCACTCCGTGGCCGGCCTGCCGCAGCGCGACGGCCACCAGGGCGAACCGCTCCGGCGGCCAGCGCCTGGCCGGGTCGGCCGCTCCCGGATGGACGACGACCGGCCCCGGCCGTCCGGACGCGGACCTGCCCAGCCTTCCCATCCGTCCGGACTCGGACCTCCCCGGCCGTCCGGACGCGGATTCCCCCGGCCCCGCCTCCGCCGGGCCGGCCACGACCGGCTCGGGCTCCCACGACGGTACGGCCTCCCGCGCCGGGTCGACCGCTCCCAGGCGGGTGGTCACCGACGCGCTCCCCCAGGACAGGGGGAGTTCCAGCCTCAGGTCGGCCGGATCGGCCGCGACGCCGTACCAGCCGAGCAGGTCGCACCAGCGCCGGACCTCGTGCGCGTCGCCCCGCCAGGACGGCCCCCTCGTGTCCGGGAAGTCCGGATGCGCGTGGGTGAGCAGCCGTCCCGGGCCGGCACGGCGCAGCGCGGCGATGCTCTGCGGCCCTCTGCCGTGCAGGTTGACCGCGATGTCGGCGGACACGCCGGGCGGGAGCGGCCCCGGCCCCGACACGTCGAGCAGCCCGTCCACCGCGCCGATCAGCGGCACCAGGGGCGCCAGCGAGGCGGGCGCGGCCAGCACGATCCGGTGGCCGGGACAGGCCCGCCGCAGGGCGCGCAGGGCGGGGACCGCGGTGAGCAGGTCACCGAGGCCGAGACCGCGCAGCACGATCACGGCCGGCGCTCCCCCGTCCGCCGCCCGTCCGCCCGCGGTCATGCCGGTCCCCGGCCCGTCACGGCCATGACGTCTCCGTGGACGGGCAGACGACCAGTTCCCTGACCTCGCAGCCCGCGGGCTGGCCGAGGGCGAAGACGACGGTCGCGGCCACGTCCTCCGGCTGGTTGAGCCGGGCGTCGGGGCCCGGCCGGTAACGCTCGTCGCGATCGTCGAAGAAGTGCGTGTTCATGCCCCCGGGGACCAGCAGCGTCACCCCCACCTCCCCCGCCAGTTCGGCGGCCAGGGCCCGGGTGAACCCGACCACCGCGAACTTGGAGGCGCAGTAGGCCGTCGCGTCGCTCAGCGCCCGCAGCCCCAGGGTGGAGGCGCAGGTGACCATCCTGCCCCGGGAGGCGAGCAGGTACGGCAGGGCCGCGCGGACCACCGAGACGGTGCCGAGCAGGTTGACCTGCACGACCCGGTCCCAGGCGGCGGCGGGGACGTCGGAGAGCCGCCCGCAGGCGTCGATGCCGGCGGCGGTCACGACGCCGTCGAGCCCGCCGGCCAGGCCGGCCAGCTCGGTCACCGCCCGCTCGGCCCGCGCGCGGTCGGCGAGGTCGGCGATGACGTGGTCGCCGCCGTCCTCGGGCGGGTCGACGTCGACGACCAGCGGACGGCCCCCCGCCTTGGCCACGGCCACGGCCACGGCCCGGCCCAGCCCCGACGCGCCGCCGGTGATCAGGATGTTTCCCAGCATGGACGTTCCTCCTCGGTCACCTGGCCGCCCTCGCGGCGGCGATCAGGCCGGTCGTGGACCGGCCGGACACGCGGGGCAGGATCACGCTCTCCCCGCCCGCCCGGCGTACGGTCTCGGTCTCGGGCAGGTCGAGGGCCTCGTAGTCGCCGCCCTTGACCCACACGTCGGGCCGCAGCCGCTCGATCATCGCGACGGGGGTGTCCTCGTCGAAGACGGCCACGGCGTCCACGCACTCCAGCGCGCGCAGCACCTCGACCCGGTCCAGCTCACCGACCACGGGGCGGCCGGGACCCTTGAGGCGCCGGACGGAGCCGTCGGAGTTGACGCAGACGATCAGCGCGTCGCCCATCGCCCTGGCCCGGCGGAGCAGGCTGACGTGGCCGGCGTGCAGCAGGTCGAAGCAGCCCCCGGTGGCGATGAGCCGGCCTCCGGTGGCGCGGACGGCGTCGGCCACCTCCAGCGCGGTGCGCGGCCGGTCCCCGGGCACGGGCGCGGGCAGCCGGACCGCCGCCGCTCCCCCGCCCTCCACGAAGCGGGCCGCCTCCCCCACCCCCATCACGACGGCGTCCTCGACGGACGCGCCCTCGCCCAGCGCGAGCGCGGCGGCCCCGGCGAAGCGGTCGCCGGCCCCGCAGGCGTCCAGGCCGGCCGCGCAGACCGGCGGCGGCACCCGGACGGACCGGCCGTCCCGCCGGGCCAGCACGGCCCCTCGGGCGCCCACCGTGACGGCCACCGCCTTCGCGCGCAGGACGCGGACGAGATGGCGGGCGGCCTGGTCGGCGGAGACGCCGGGCTGCGCGCTCAGCAGCCGGGCCTCGGACTCGCTCGGCGTGAGCAGCGTGCATCCGGGCACCGGCGCCAGGCCCCGCGGATGCGGATCCCAGACCAGCGGCGCCGGCAGGGTCGACAGCGCGCCCCTGGCGGCCTCGGCGACCCCGAGGCCGTAGTCGGACACCAGGACGGCGCCGGCGCCCCGCAGGAGGGCGGCGATCCGGCGGGCGCGGGCCCCGTCCAGGTCCGCCTCGGCGCGGCCGTCACCGGTGTCGATCCGCAGCAGCGTCTGGCCCCGGACCCGGACGCGGGTCTTGGTGATCGTGGTCCCCAGCAGCGGCAGCCGGACCACCTCCACCCGGCCGGAGAGCAGGCCCAGCAGACACCTGCCTGGCAGGTCGTCGCCGACGGCGGTGACCAGGACCACCTCGGCCCCGTTCTCGGCCGCCAGGACCGCCGCGAGACCGGCTCCGCCGGGGCGGCGGTGCTCGCGGCCGCCGGTCACGACGGGGACGGGGGCGTCCGGACAGAGGCGATCGGCGTCCCCCTCGACGTCCACGTCGAGCAGCGTGTCGCCGATGACCACGACCGGCCCGGCGCTCATCCCGGGGCTCCCTCGATCGCGTCGCAGAGCATGTGGATCACGGCGAGGTGCACCTCCTGCACGGTCGCGGCGTCCTCGGCGGGCACGGCCAGGGCGTCGTCGCAGAGCGCGGCGAGCGGGTTGGGCGCCGGGCCGGTCAGCGCCCAGGCCACGATGCCGGCCCGCCGGGCGGTGCGCGCGGCGGCCAGGACGTTCTCGCTCGCCCCGCTGGTGGACAGGCACATCAGGACGTCGCCGGGTCTGCCGTGCGCCCGCACCTGGCGGGCGAACACCTCCTCCGGCCCGAAGTCGTTGGAGATCGCGGTGATGCTGGAGGTGTCGGCGTGCAGCGGGATCGCCGCGTAGGGGGGCCGGTCGACGCGGAAGCGCCCGACCAGCTCGGCGGTCAGGTGCTGGGCCTCGGCGGCGGAGCCGCCGTTCCCGCAGGCCAGCAGCCGGCCGCCGCCCGCCAGCACGGCCGCGAGCTCGCGGCCCCACACGGAGATCGTCGCCGTGTCGGCGCTCACCGCCGACAGCGCGGCGCTCAGTCGCGACAGATGTGGGTGCACGGTCAGCCTCCCGCCACCGCGATCCGGGCCCGGCGCGCGGCGAGCACGTCCAGGTAGACGGCCTCGGTGCGGGCGGCCACCTCCGGCCAGCCGTACCTCGTCCGCACGCGCCGCGCACCGGCCGCCGTGAGCGACGCCCGCAGGTCCGGACGGCTCAGCAGCTCCCGCAGGGCCCGGGTCAGGGCGTGCGGGCGGCGCGGCGGCACCAGCACCCCGCACCCCGCGACCGTGTCGAGGTGGCCGCCGACCGCGGAGGCGATCACGGGCACCCCGCAGGCCATCGCCTCCACCGGGACCATGCCGAACGGTTCGTACCAGGGGACCGTCACCAGGACGTCGGCCGAGCGCATCAACGCCGGGGCCTCGGCACGGCCGACGCTGCCGAGCAGGCGGACCCGGTCCGACAGGCCGTAACCGTCGGCCAGGCGGGCCAGCCGTACGGTCTCCTCGTCCGCCGGCGCCCCTCCGGCGATCAGCAGCTCGACCTCCGGCAGGTGGCGCAGGGCCCGCACGACGGTGTCCACGCCCTTGCGGGGGACCAGGCGGCCGATGCTGAGGACGCGCGGCCCCGGCCCGCGGGGGGGCGACCGGCCCGTCCGGCCGGAAGAGGCCGAGATCGACCCCGCACGGCACGACGGCGATCCGCTCGGCGGCGATCCCCATCCGCAGGAGCTCGCCGACCTCGTCACGGCAGGTGGCCACGACGGCGCCGGCCCGGCGCCCGATGCCGGCCTCGGCGGCGATCCGCCCGGGCGGGCTGGTGTCGGCCGCGCCCTGCCAGCGCCGCTTGACCGTGCCCAGGGCGTGGAAGGTCTGCACGACCGGTACGCCGAGCCCCCGCGCGGCCGTCAGCGTGGCCAGGCCGCTCATCCAGAAATGGGCGTGGACCACGTCGGGCGGCCGGTCCGCCCACTGCCTGGCGAGATGCGCGCCGAAGGCCGTCATGTACGGCAGGAGCTCGTCCTTGGGGAGCGCGATGGGAGGGCCGGCGGGAACGTGCTCGACGGTCAGGCCGGGGCCGGCGGGGACCCTGTCGGGCTGGCCGGCGTCCGTGCGGCGGGTGTGGACGGTGACCTCGTGCCCCCGCTCGGCCAGTGCGGCCGCCAGGGCCGCGACGTGGACGTTCTGCCCGCCCGCGTCGACGCCGCCGACCGCTGCCAGGGGACTCGCGTGCTCCGATGTCAAGGCGATCCTCAATGGACGACCTCCTTCACGGAAGCCAGGTGGTTGACGGCCTCGACGACGCGGGCGCTTGGCACGGACGACAGGCAGGGATGGCCGGGGACCGGGCACACCCGGGCCCGGCTGCCCCGGCACGGGGCGTCCTGGTCGCCGAGCAGCACGGCGGGCACGCCGTACGGCGCCCAGCGGGCGGCCGGGACCACGGGGGCGAAGAGGCTGACCACGGGAGTGCCGACGGCCGCGGCGAGGTGCGCCGGGCCGGTGTTGGCCACGACCACCACGCTCGCCCCGGCGAGCACCGCGGCGAGCTCGGCGAAGGTGGTCCGCCCGCCCAGGTCGGCCACGGACTCCCAGACGTGGCCGTCGCCGGCGACCTCCGGAGCGGGCCGGCCGCCGGCCACCCGCGCGGTGAGCGCGCGCTCGCCCGGGCCGCCGGTCACCATGACCCGCCAGCCCGCGCGGACGAGGTCGTGGACCGTCCTCGTCCAGTTCTCCGCCGGCCATGCCCTGGCCTGGGCGGAGACTCCCGGGTGCACGACCACGTAGCCGGGCGGCCCCGTCAGGTGCCCGACCTCGGGCAGCGGGCGCCGCACGGCGAGCGCTCCGGCGTCGCCGGGTGGCAGCTCGAACCCCGCGGCTCTGGCCAGCCCGAGCATGCGCTCCGCCTCCGGCACGTCCACGTCCTCGTCGACGACGTGCCGCACGTCGAGCAGCGAGCCGGGGTAGTCGGCGCAGATCGCGGCGATCCGCGGCGTCCCCGCCAGCCGCAGCAGCAGGGCCATCGGCAGCGGCGACTGGTGGAAGGAGGTGAGGACCAGCGCGAGCTCGGGGGCCGTCTCCTGGACGGCCCGCATCAGCCGCAGGGCGTGCGGGCCGGTCATGGGCGGAGGGCTGGGGTCGATCCACGGCGTCCGCCACTCCACCACCCTGGACACGCCGGGCAGCAGCTCGGCGGCCGCGCGGCCGCGCGGCCCGGCCAGCAGCACGACCTGCCTGGCCCCCTCTGCGACCGCGCGGACGGCGGGCCCGGCCAGCAGGACGTCGCCCGCGTTGTCCGGGCGCACGACGAGGACGGTGCCGGCGGTCATCTCCGGACCCGCACTTCTCCCGCGAGGCGGCGCACGCAGGCCACCGGCGGGATGACCACGCTCGTGACCATCATCCTCCGGATCTCCTCTCTCGTACGCGGTCCCGGTGCGATGCGGGCCCAGGCGAACTCGGCCGTGAGCAGCGCCCACGCCGCTCCGGCCGCGGCGGCCGTCCGGCCCGGCCGCACCGTCCACAGCACGGCCGCGAGCGCGCCGAGCCCGGTGACCAGGGCGTGCCTGCGCAGCCGGCCGGGCGCGCCGCCGATGGCGGCCCGCCAGCCGGGGCCGTGCACGCGGCGCATGAGCGCGTCGTCGGCGTTGCCGCGCTGCAGGCGGACGCTGGCCCACGGGCCGTCGTCGCGGACCGGGTGCCGGGTGACCCGCTCGCCTCTGACCAGCCGGTATCCGGCTGCGAACATCCGCAGTGCGAGGTCGGCGTCCTCCCGGTAGGCGCGGGGGAAGCGCTCGTCGAAACCGCCCGTCCGCTCCAGCGCGGTGCGCCGGTAGGCCATGTCGGCGGTGATCCAGCGGGCCTCCGCCAGTCCCGCGGTGTTCCGCTCCGCGTCGGTGGGCCTGCGGCCGGTCGGCGGCGGCACCTCGATGCGCCCCTGGCTGCCGGCCACCTCCTCGGGCAGGCCGGCCAGGTCGGCGCGGAGGGCCGTACGTCGTGCACGAAGAGCATGTAGGGGCTGGGGATCGGGCCCCTTGCGAAGATCTCCTCAGCCCGTTCGGCGAGCACCATCGGGGCGATCGGGCGGAACTGCTCGCGGCCCTTGACGGCGTTCAGCCGTTCGGTGTTGGCGGCCCGCCCGGGGTGGGCCAGCAGCGAGCGGCGGCCGAGCGCGCGCGGGCCGTACTCGCTGCGGCCCTGGAACCAGGCCACGATGCGGTCGGCGGCGAGGTCGAGCAGCACCTCCTCCAGCCGCGCCTGGACACTCGCCGCGAGGTCGGCGTGCTCCTCGGTCCAGGGATCGCCCCTGCCCAGCGCCTTGGCGTAGGCGCTCCAGTCGACCGGCTCGACCCGGAAGCCGCCGTCGCCGGTGGGGTAGACCAGCTCGCGCAGCTCCCCCAGGTGGCGCGGCTCTCCGTAGGAGGCCAGGGCCATGACCTTGTACTCGTCGCTGGAGCGCAGGAATCCCAGGTGCTCGGTGACCTCCTCGTACATCAGCCCGAGCGAGTGCGGCAGCTCCTGGGCGGCCAGCACGGTCAGCTCTCCGTCCTGGTAGTGCCCGGCCAGGTGCGAGACCGCCTCTCCCCGCCCGTCGCAGACCAGCACCGCCGAGTCCCGGTACGGCGCGGCCAGGCCCGCCGAGGCCGCGTGCGCGACGTGGTGGGGCACGTAGCGGACCTGGGCGGAGTCCAGCCCCGGAAGAGCGGTGGCCAGGAAGGCCGGGGCCCGGCGGGCGTAGGTGGTGCGCAGGTCCTCCCAGCCCTCGTCGAGGCCCTGCAGTCCGGGCCGCACCAGGTCAGGGTCATAGGAGTAGGCGACGGCGTCGAGATCCTCCGGGCGCAGACCGGCCTGCTCCAGGCACCAGGCGGCGGCGCGCTCGGGCAGCTCCCAGGCGGAGAAGGGGACCGGACGCTTGCCGTGCTTGCGGCGGCTGAACCGCTCCTCCTCCGCGGCCGCGACGACTTCTCCGTCGACCACCAGCACCGCCGCGGGGTCATGGAAGATCGCGTTTATCCCGAGAAATCTCATGGATTCGCCTCTCGTATGTAACTGGTTAACTACCGAGAGGAGCGGTTCTCAAAACGAAAGAACGGGGAAAAGTCCTGGTAAGAGATCTGCATATCGTCATATGTCACGCTCTGTAACACTTTGGAGGGCTTGTTCAGCGGCCCGCAGGGCGGCGAGCCCGTTGACGAGAGACACACTGGAGACGCCCGTGCCGAGCCGCCGACATCCAGCCGCCGTCCTGTTCGACCGTGACGGCACCCTGATCGTGGACGTCCCCTACAACCGCGACCCCGGCCGGGTGGAGCCCGTGCCCGGAGCCCGCTCCGCGGTCGACCGGGTCCGCCGGGCGGGCGTGCCGGTCGGCGTGGTCACCAACCAGTCCGGGGTGGCCCGGGGGCTCGTCGGCGCCGAGGAGCTGCGCGCCGTCAACGCGCGGGTGGAGGAGCTGCTGGGCCCGTTCGACGTCTGGGTGGTGTGCCCGCACGGCGAGAACGACGGGTGCGGATGCCGCAAGCCGGCTCCCGGGCTGGTGCTGCGGGCGGCGGCGGCGCTCGGCGTGGACGCCCGCGACTGCGTGGTCATCGGGGACATCGGCCGGGACGTGGAGGCCGCCCAGGCGGCCGGGGCCCGGGGCGTCCTCGTCCCCACCCCGCGGACGCTGCCCGGCGAGATCACAGCCGCCACGGAGGTGGCCGGCGATCTCGCCACCGCCGTGGACCTGGTGCTCGGAGCCGCCACCGCGGACAGTGCGGCCCGGACCGGCACGGCGGGCGGTCCACCGCCCGGGACCGACACCGTGGGCGAGACGCCACGGGCCGGCACCGCGGGCGGTCCACCGCCCGGGACCGGCACCGCGGGCGGTCCGCCTCAGGCCCGGGGCGGGGGCCGTTCGGACGCCGGAGCCCTGCGGTGAGGGTCCTGCTCTGGCACGTGCACGGGTCCTGGACGACGGCGTTCGTGCAGGGCGCCCACGACTATCTCGTGCCGCTCGTCCCCGACCGCGGCCCCGACGGGCGCGGCCGGGCCCGGACCTACCCCTGGCCCGCCACCGTGCGCGAGGTGCCGTGGGACCGGCTCCACGGCGAGGAGGTCGACCTGGTCGTGCTGCAGCGCCCCCACGAGCTGGAGCTCGTCCGGCGCTGGCTGGGCCGCCGCCCGGGCCGGGACCTGCCCGCCGTCTACGTCGAGCACAACGCCCCGGCCGGCGACGTCCCCGGCACCCGCCACCCGCTGGCCGGCCGCGACGACATCCCGCTGATCCACGTCACCCACTTCAACGACCTGTTCTGGGACTCCGGCAGGGCACCCACCCAGGTCGTCGAGCACGGCGTCGTCGACCCCGGCCACCGCTACACGGGCGAGCTGCCGCGGGCCGGCGCCGTGGTCAACGAGCCCATCCGGCGCGAGCGGGTCGCCGGGACCGACCTGCTGCCCAGGCTCGCCTCCGCGGCCCCGATCGACGTCTTCGGCATGAAGGTCACCGGCCTGCCGCACCGGCTCCGCTTCCCCTTCGGGACCTTCGAGGACCTGCCCCAGGAGGCGATGCACGCCGAGCTCGCCCGGCGGCGCGTCTACCTGCACCCCTACCGGTGGACCTCGCTCGGTCTCTCCCTGATCGAGGCCATGCTGCTCGGCATGCCCGTCGTGGCGCTGGCCGCCACCGAGGCCGTGGAGGCGGTGCCGCCGGAGGCGGGGGTGATCTCGACCCGCGTCGCCACCCTCACCGCCGCGCTGGAGACCTTCGTCACCGACCCCGCCAGAGCCCGGCAGTGCGGGAAGGCCGCCCGCGCCGCCGCGCTCGCGCGCTACGGCCTCGGACGCTTCCTGGCCGACTGGGACCGCGTCCTCGCCGGGGCCGCCGGACGCTGAGGCGCCGCGGCCCCGCCCCGGACGGCCAGGTTCCCCGGACCGGGTGACTTTTGCGTCGAGGGGGGAAGGAGCGGCGGATGAAGACTCCAATCACGCTGGTGGCGCTGGCCGCGGTGGTGACGGGGCTGGCCGGTTGCGCGTCCGCGGAGAAAGGGCCCGCCGAGCAGGCGGTGACGCGGTTCTACGCCGCCCTGCACAGCCGCCAGGGTGAGCAGGCCTGCGCGCTGCTGGCGCCGAAGGCGGCCGAGAGCCTGCAGACAGGGGGCCAGACGTGCGCCAAGGCCGTCCTCGACCTCGATCTGCCCGGTGGGCGGCCGCGCGGGATCGACGTCTGGGGCGACGAGGCCCAGGTGCGGCTCACGCGGGACACCGTCTTCCTGCACCGCTTCCCCCGTGGCTGGCTGGTGCGCGGCGCGGGCTGCCGGCCCCGCGGCGACCTGCCCTACAGCTGCGAAGTGGAGGCCTGACATGCGCGTCATGTTCGTCACGACCCTCACCCTCGTCGTGGTCGGCCTGATCTACGTCTTCGCCATCGGCCTGCTGCAGCGCTAGGGGGACGCTGATGAAACGATTCGTCAAGGAGAACAGCCTCAGCCTGTTCTTCCTGGTCACCTTCCTGCTGGCGCTGCTCGGCCAGTCCTTCGCGGGGAACGCCGCCACCAACGACCAGCGGCTCAGCGAGGGGGCCGAGCCGATCTCCTGGCTGCACTACGTCACCTCCTCCGACTTCGCCGTCGACGTCGCGGAGAACTGGCAGTCGGAGTATCTGCAGTTCCTGCTGTTCATCCTCGCCACGGTCTGGCTGGTGCAGCGGGGCTCTCCGGAGTCGAAGAAGCCCGGGGAGGAGGGCGGGGGGAGCGACGCCGAGCAGAAGACCGGACGGCACGCCGAGCCCGGCAGCCCGCGGTGGGCCAGGGCGACCGGGCTCCGGCAGACGCTGTACGGCAACTCTCTCGGCGTGCTGATGGGCGTGATCTTCGTGCTGTCGTGGCTGGGCCAGTCGGTGGCCGGCCGGGCGAGCTACAACCAGCAGCAGCTCGCCCAGTTGCAGGACCCCCTGAGCTGGGGCGGCTACGTCACCTCGGGCGACTTCTGGGACCGCACCCTGCAGAACTGGCAGTCGGAGCTGCTGGCCGTGCTGTCGATGGTCGTCTTCTCCATCTACCTGCGCCAGCGCGGATCGCCCGAGTCCAAGCCCGTCGGCGCCCCGCACCGGGAGACCGACGTCGAGGGCTGACCCGGACCGGCCGCGGCCCGGCACCGCCCCGCCGGTGGGCCGGCACCGCGCGCGGACGGACCCGCCGTACCCGGACTCCCCGGATACGGCGGGCCGTCCGCGTGACCGGCCGGGCCCGCCGGAGCGGCGGTCACCCTCCGTCGTCGCCCTGGCCCTCGGGACGCCACGCCTCGGATCCGGCGGCGCCCTTGCGGTCGTCGGGGATCTGCGGCGTGGGACCGCCGGGATCTATGCCGGTGGGGGCTCCGATGCCGGCGGCGTCCTCCCGGTCGTCCGGCACCTGGGCCGGGGGTTCGGGGGAGGTGCTCTCCGGGTCGCTCTCAGTCATGGGGTTGCCCCGTCCTCGAAAAGGCCCCTCGGCCGGGGCGGTGCGGACCGTCCGGCGACCGGGGAGACGCGATCATCGACACACAGGGAGTCCCTATCCGCCGCGGGGCGCCTTATAGCTCGTGCCGGCAAAGCTCTCCAAAAGGGAGGAGGCGCCCCGCCGCGCCGGTCAGCCGTTGGACTGCGGGACGATCGGGCCCTCGCTGGCCTGGACCAGGACGAAGCCCTGCCCCTGGAAGGCGAGCTGCGCGGCCTCGCCGCTCCCCCGCCCGATGAGCGCCCCCGCCTTGAGGGTGCGGTTGACGCCCACCCGCAGCCCGGCGCTCCAGCAGACCGCGGACTGGCTGTCGGCGAAGGTCGGCGCGTAGGAGGTGTCGAGCAGCACCGGCGCGCCGTGCGCGGTGACCGCCACCCAGCCGGTGCCCTGGACCGTGGTGTTGAACAGGCCGCCGGTGGCGATGCCGGCGCCCTGCAGCCGCTGGATGTCCCAGGCGAGCTGCGGGTCGAAGGCCAGCAGGTTGGTCCCGTTGACGGTGATGGCCTCGTTCTCCAGATAGAACAGGTGCACGTCGTCGGCGTTGTTGGCCACGAAGAGCGTGCCCTGCCCGCGGACCCGCATCAGCGGCGCGCCCTCACCGGTGACCATCTTCTTCAGGAACCGCCCGACCCCGCCGGACCCCTCGTAGTCGAAGTCCATCTGCCCCTGGAAGGCGACCATCGACCCCTGCCGCGCCAGCACCTCCCCGTTGAGCTGCACCCGCAGCATCTTGGAGTTCTGCAGGGCGAAGTGGCCGGGGACCTGGCCCTGGTCCAGGTTTCCGAAGAACGAGCTACGCACGGGGTGAGGCCTTTCATCGTCGAGGAGCCGCGGGAGACCGCATGAGAAGTGACGAACGGGGCCGGATGCGGGTTCCCCGCGCCGGTGGGACCGACCCTACAGACCGGTGAGGACCGACCCCACGGACCGCTGGGGGAGGGACCGGCCGCCGGCGCCCTGTCTGACTTCCGGCGGTGGAGCCCCCCTGGCGACTGGGTAGCGTCAACCGGATGAGGAAGTCGGCGGCTGACCGGATCAGCCGGTATCACGTGCTCACGGAGACCCTGCTGTGGGCGGCTGTGTGCCTGCCCGTGCTGTGGGCGGGATTCACCTCCGCCGAGGACGCCTACGCGTGGTGGGAGGTGACGGCGGGGCTGGTCCTCACGGGCGCGGCGGTGGCGCTCGGCCGGCCCTTCCCACCGGCGTCGATGCTCCTCACCGCGGCGCTGTGGGAGATCTCACTGCTGTCCCGCGGCGAAACGGCGGTGGGCGTCGTCCCCTTCTTCCCGGCGATGGTCGTCATGAGCTATCTGGCGGGCGTACGGACGGCACGGACGCGGCCCGGGCTGCTCGGGCTGGCCGGGACGGCCGCCGTGACGGCGGTCCTCGCATCCGTCCTGACCGGCGGCTCCGCGGTCGGGTTCGTCGCGGTCGTGGGGGTCGCCCTGTTCGGGGCCGTCCCCTGGCTGACCGGGCGGGGCAGGCACCATCATCTGGAGCTGGCCCGCTCGGGCTGGGAACGCGCCGAGCAGCTGGAACGCGCCCAGCGGATCGTGGCCGAACAGGCCCGGCTGCGCGAGCGCACGCGCATCGCCGGGGACATGCACGACCTGCTCGGGCACGAGCTGAGCCTGATCGCGCTGCGGATCGGCGGGCTCGAAGTCGCGCCGGACCTCGACGCCCGCCATCGCGACGCGGCCGGCGAGGCCCGCAGGGCGGTCACCGCCGCCTCCGAGCGCCTCCAGGAGATCATCGAGGTGCTCCGCGACGACACCGCCCCGGCCGCGCCGGACCTGCCCGGGGAGAGCGTCGCGGAGCTGGTGCGGCGGGCCGCCGCCTCCGGCGTCCCGGTCGAGGCGCACGGCGCGCGGGAGGGCGGGTGGCCCACCCCGATGGTGGAGCGCGCCGTCTACCGCGTGGTGCAGGAGGCGCTGACGAACGCGGTCAAGCACGCCGCGGGGGCACCGGTGACGGTCAGGCTCGACCAGCTGGCGGACGAGACCGTGGTGACCGTGACCAACGGCGCGCCGCCCGCGGGCCCGGTGTCCGGCCGCAGGGGCGACCAGGGCCGGGAGGGCCTGATCGCGGGAGGGGGCCACGGGCTGATCGGCCTGGCCGAGCGGGTCCGCCTGTGCGGCGGGTCCCTCCGGGCGGGCCGGTGCGGCGACGGTTTCGAGGTGACGGCACGGCTGCCGCACGTGCCGGGCCCGGCCGGGGAGAGCCGGATCCCGTCGCCGTCCGCCGTCCGCCTGCAACAGGCGCGGCGGCGGGTGCGCCGCGCCCGCACCCTGGCGATCGGCGCGGCCGTGGCGACCTGCGCGGGCGCGGCGGTGGGCGTGGGCGGGTTCATGACTTACGACACCGTCACCTCCGCCCTGCCGCCCACCGACTTCGACCGGCTGTGGGTGGGGCAGAATCGGAGCGAGGTGGAGGCGGTGCTGCCGGCCCGGACCCGGGCCGACGCCGTGGGGCGGCCGGGACCGCCGGTGCCCGACGGGGCCGAGTGCCTCCACTACGGCGCGCACCGCAACCCGTTCGGCGGGGACCGGGGGGAGCTCTACCGGCTGTGCTTCAAGGACGGCCGGCTGGCGGGCAAGGACTTCCTGCCCGCCGCCCCGGCCCGGCGGGCGACCACCCGGCAGGAGGGAAGACATTGATCCGAGTGGTGCTGGCCGACGACGAGACCTTGATCCGCGCGGGGGTGCGGATGATCCTGTCGGCCGACCCCGAGATCGAGGTGGTCGCCGAGGCCGGGGACGGGCGGGCGCTGGTCGAACTGGTCCGCGCGCACCGGCCGGACGTCGCCCTGGTCGACATCCGCATGCCGGAGCTCGACGGGCTGGCCGCGACCGCCGAGATCCGCCGGGCGGTGCCCGGGACGGCGGTCCTGATCATGACCACCTTCGGCAAGGACTCCTACATCGCGCGGGCGCTCGCCGACGGCGCCGCGGGGTTCCTGCTCAAGACCGGAGACCCCCGGGAGTTCCTGCTGGGGGTGCGGGCGGCGGCCGAGGGCGGCGCCTACCTGTCGCCCAAGGTGGCCGCACGGGTGATCGGCGAGCTGGCCGGCGGGCGCATGGCGCGCGCGAACGCCGCCCGCGAGCGGATCGAGGTCCTCACCAGGCGTGAGCGTGAGGTCCTGGGCCTGGTCGGCGCGGGCATGTCCAACGCGGAGATCGCCCGGCGCCTGCACCTGGTCGAGGGCAGCGTGAAGACCTACGTCAGCACGATCCTGGGCCGGCTCGGCGTGCGCAACCGGGTGCAGGCCGCCGTCATCGCCCACGAGGCCGATCTGGTCGAGCGCGGCTAGCCCCTCCGGGCGTGCCCGGCGCGGTCGGCGGCCGCCGCCGCGGTGAGCGCCGGGCGCAGCGGGCCTCCCTCGCGCAGGCGCGCCACCAGCGGGGTGAGCAGGGGTGTCAGGGCCAGCATCAGCGGCGGCGCCACCACCGCGCCGAGCAGGGAGCCCGCGATGACGTCGTGCGGATAGTGCACGCCGACGAAGACCCGGGAGAAGGCTCCCAGCACGGCGAGGACCAGCACGTAGGGGGCGGTCCGCCGCCAGGCGACGGTCAGGGCGGCCGCCGCGGCGGCCACGAGCGTCGCGTGGTTGCTGGGGAAGGACCAGTCCCCGTACGGAGGACACTCGGCGATGGCGGAGACGCCGCGCAGGACCCGGCAGGGCCGGTCCTCCTCCATCAGGCCCTTGGACAGTTCGCTGATCACGTAGGCCGCCACCATCGCGACGGGGGCGAGCAGGGCCAGCGTCATCGTCCGGGTGTCCTGGCTGCGGGCCCGCCACCAGGCGGCGAGGAAGAGCGCCGCGAACAGCAGCAGCACGGCCTCCGTGCCGATCTCGGCCAGCGTCTGGAACCAGGGCGGGGTGCTCTGCGCGAACTCGGTTATCTCGCGGTACAGCTCGGCGCTGACGTCGGGCACGTCCTCGATCTGATCGCTCACATTTCCTCCACGTCGTCCCTGCAGGTCGCGAACGACTGTAGGAACCGGGAGGTCAGGCGGGCAGTCGCCGATCGTCACCGATCGGCATTGACTTTCGGCAAGGTCACCCGGGGCGTCCGGCGGGTCCGGGGATCACCGGGGACGTCCGGTGGGGCCGGAGGGGCGGCCGGGGACGTCCGGCGGGGCGGGGCCCCGGGGACGTCCGGCGGGGACGGAGGGCGGGGGCGGGACCGGCCCGGACCCGTGAGTGATCAGGCCAGGCAGCGCAGGGCCGCCCTGAGCCTGCGGTCGAGCGGGTGGCCGTCCGGCAGCCGGCCCACCGTCGCCTCGACGAACTCGGGGACGGACAGCTGCGCGCTCGCACCGGCGGCGTGCACCCAGATCCGCTCGGCGGTCAGCTCGACCTGCGCCTGCGATCCCTGCTCCGCCAGCACGGCGGCGGCCACCTCGGCCCGCCACCGGGCCCGCTCGCCGGCCTCGTCGTCCGGCACGGGAGCGCCCACGTCGTCGGCGTGGGTGGCGTACTCGGAGTCGTAGTGGAAGGTCTGCAGGCCCACCGGATACGGGCCGGCCAGGGTCTGCAGCTCCGCGTCGCGGCCGAGCGCGCGCATGCGCCCGCGCGTCTCGCCGTTCGCCCGCCGCCACTCCTCCAGCACCTCCTCCACCGGCATGCCGCGGCTGCGCCGTACGCACCAGTCGTTGAAGCCGTTGAAGCCACCGGTGACGCCCTCGCGTCCGAGCATCGCGGTGAAGCCCTGGACGTCGCCGTCCAGGCAGGCGTGGTTGTACAGCTCCTCGCCGGCCAGATGGCCCAGGACGTCGCGGACCGACCAGCCCGCGCACCGCGAGGGGCGCTCCCAGCCCTCGTCGTCGAGCCGGGAGAAGTGGCGGTCCAGGCGGGCCGCCTCGGTGTCGAAGATGTCAAAGGGGTCGAGACCCGCCAGCGGGTCCTTCGTGGGTGAGGTCATGCGTCAGAGGTACCCGGGAAAGGGGTGCCATACATCGCAGGGCGGCGGCCCGGACGGCGCGCGGCGGTCAGGCCGGCCGCCGCGCGGAGCCCCTCCCGCGCCGGCTCGACCCGCTGAACCGTCTCCCTCTCCGCGGCCGGCGTTCACCGGCTTTCAAGCGAAGGACAAGCGGCAGCCGCGAAGGTGGAGCGGTGAGGGAGACATCGATGAACCCGGCCGAGGACGGGGTCCACGCGGGGCGGGCCGACGACGGCTGGGAGACGGACTACGAACAGCTCGCCGACCTCAACCACCTGCTCGGCCTGCAACGGGAGGAGGGCGACCGCGAGGCCGCCCTCGGCACCGCGAGGCGGGCGCTGGAGCGGGCCCGCCGGCTGCCGCCCCGGCACCGCCTCGCCGTGGCCGCGGCCCTGCAGGAGCTCCGGGAGGAGCTGACCGCGAGCGAGCTGTGGGACGAGGCGAGGCAGGTGGCCGTCGAGACCGTCCGGGCGTACGCCGGGCTCGGCCAGGACGGTCCGGACCTGCGTTTCCGGCACGCCCTGGCCCTGGACGGCATGGCCGGGATCGACCTGCGGCTGGGTGAGCCCGCGAGCGCGCTGGAGGCCGTCCTGACCTCCACCGGGATGTACCGGGCGCTCGCGGGCGCCGACCCGGCCGGCTACCGCCCGGAGCTGCTGCGCTCGCTGCACAACCTGCGGCACGTCCACCGTGAGCTCGGCCGGCTCGGCGACGCCGCCGGCGCGATGCGCCAGGCCGTCGCGCTGTGCCGGGAGGCCCGCGACGGCGACTCCGGCTGGACCCCGGAGCTGGCCCGCGCCCTCGACCGCCTCGGCTGGGACCTCGAAGAGAGCGGGCAGCACGGGGCCGCGGTCTCCGCGCTGGAGGAGTCCGCGGCGCTCTACGGGGAGTGCCCGGGCGGCGAGGAGTCCCGAGCCGACGTCCAGGAACGGCTGGGCGTCGTCCTGACCGCGGTGGGCCGGAGCGCGGAGGCGGTCGAGGCCGCCGCCGCGGCCACCGCGCTGCTGCGGGAGATCGGCGACCCCGCGCGGCTGGCGACCGCCCTGCACAACCTCGGCATCAGCCTCCGGGGCGCCGGCCGGGCCGCGGAGGCAGCGGAGGCGGTGCGCGAGTCGGTGGAGCTCCTCCAGCGCCTCTACGACAACGACCCCGGCTGGGCGGCCGGGCTGGCCGCCGCCCTGGGCTGTCTGAGCCTCCTGCGGGAGGAGTGCGGGCAGTTCGAGCAGGCGGCCACCTCGGGCGAGCGCACCGTGAGCCTGCTGGAGCGTCTGCACGGCGACGGTAACGGCGACCACGGCCACGACCTCGCCCAGGCACTGCACAACCTGGGCCGCTACCACGAGCGGCTGGGGCGGCCGGAGCGGGCGGCGGCCTGCCTGGAGCGGGCGCTCACGCTGTACGGGGAGCTGGCCTGGCGCGCCCCGGACCGCTCCCGATCCGGCCTGGCCGACGCGTGGGTCGCGCAGAGCGTCTACCTGGCCCTGCTCGGCCGCCCCGAGGAGGCGGTGGACGCGGCGCAGCTGGCGGCCGACCTGTACGGCGGGGCCTCCCCCGCCGAGACGGACCACCTGGCGAGGACGGCCGGGCACCCGGCGGGAACGGCCGGCCGGCGGGCGGGAACGGCGGAGCACCGGACGGAGGCGGCCGAGCATCCGATGGGAACGGCCGGCCGGCGGGCGGGAATGGCGGAGGCCCTGTCCCACCTGGGCGCCCGGGCGGCGGACGCCGGGCACCACGGGCGCGCCGTCCGGGCGACAGCCCGGGCTGTGGACCTCTACGAGGACCTCGCGTCCCTCGACCCGGGCTCATACCTGGGCAAACTGGCCGACGAGCTTGACAGCCTCGCCGTACGGCACTGCGACCGGGAGAACCACGAGAAGGCTCTGCCCCTGCTCGAACGGGCGGCCTCCATCTGGGAAGATCTCGGCCACGGCGCCAAGCTCGCGGTGACGTTGCGCAGGCAGCTCCTCGTCCTGAGCTGCCTGCGCCGCGACACCGAGACGGTGACCGACAGGTTGCTCGCGGCGGCGGACAACCCGGTCGACGCCTTCACCGCCCTCGGCGAGCAGCTGGTCGGCGCCCGGCAGCCGGAGGCGGCCCTGGAGCACCTGATCCGGGCGGTCACGCTGTGGGAGATCACGTCGATGCGGCAGCCGGACGCCTCGGCGTCCCCCTACGCCCGCGCGCTCTGCCTCATGGCCGCCTGCCTGGACGACCTGCTCCGCCCGGACGAGGCCGTCGCGGTCCAGCAGAAGGCCGTGGATCTCCTCACCGCCGTCGTCGAGGACGAGCCCGAGCAGCTGCCCCTGCTCTCCTGGGCGCTCGGCGAGCTGGCCGGCTACCTGCGCCAGGCGGGCCGCGCCGACGAGGCGCTCGACCACCGCCGCCGCGCCGTCGAGATCGACCGCGGGCTCGCCACACGGGAGCCGGCCCTGCACCGTCGCTCCCTCGCCGGCTCACTGACCGACCTCGGTCGGCTCCTGGAGGATCTCGGCAACCACGCGGAGGCGGAGGAGGTGCTGGCCCGGGCGCGCCTGCTCAGCGCCACCCTGCCGGATGCCGGGCAGGCCCCCTGACGCGGGCCTCTCGATGCGGCCCCCTGACGCGGGTCCCCCGATGCCCGCCGGGTCCCCCGCCCCCGCTCCGGCGAGGGCGGGGGCGGGGGCGGGGGCGGGGACCCGGCGGGCGGCGGGTCAGTCGTCGTCATCGTCGGAGTCGCGGCCGCGCGACGTGAGGTTGACCCCGGACTCGCGCAGGAAGGCGATGAGCGGCCCTTCGGAGGCGAGCCCGCCCTCCCGCCGCGCCTTGACCAGGTCACGGCCGATCCCACGCAGCTCGTGGCGGACGTCCCCGCTCTTGCCCTCCTGGATCTTCCGGGCGATCTTGGCGATCTTCTCCCGGACCTTGCGGGCCAGCTTGGGATCGATGCCTCCGCGCCGTTCCTGGTCGGTGACGGCACGGCCGAAGGCCAGCAGCCGCGCCCGCCACTCCTCCGCCGCCGATCGCGGCGACGGCCGGGTCCGGCTGGGGGCCGGGGACGCGCTCGGCGAGGCGGTCGGCGACGGTGACCGCGGCACGGACGGCGTTCCGGACGGGGCCGCGGCGGTGGTGACCGAGCTCACCGGATCCGACGGGGCCGACGGGGCCGACGTCCACAGGGCCCCGGCCACGAGCACGGCGACCACGCCCAGCGCGGCCCCCGCGTGCCACCTCCGCAGGCGGCCCGGCGCGGGTTCCGCCACCCGAGGCTCCCCCGGAGCACCGGGCTCCGCCACCGGGCCGAGGTCCGGTACGGGGAACACCGCGGTCTCGTGGGCCCGGGGCGCCTCGGCGCCGGGAGCCCTGGGCGGTGCGGCCTCATGGCCCCGGGACCGCACCGTGTCGTGGGCCCGGGGCGCCTCGGCGCCGGAGCCCCGGGACACCGCGCCCTCATGGACGCGGTGCGCCGCGGTGTCATGGGCACGGTGCGCCGCGTGGCGGGCGACGTCGGCCAGCACCCGGCGGACGACCTCGCCGCTGGCGGGCCGGGCGGCCGGGTCCTTCTCCAGCAGGGCCAGCACCAGCCTCTCCAGCTCCGCCGGGACGTCCGGGCGGTACCGGCTGGGCGGGTCCGGACGGTCGTGGACGTGCTGGGCGGCCAGCTCCGTCGCCGGCCCGGTGAACGGGGGACGCCCGCACAGCAGCTCGTAACAGACGCAGCCGAGCGCGTAGAGGTCGGAGGCCGCGTTCCCGGCCCCGCCGAGAACCTGCTCGGGCGACAGGTAGGCGGCCGTGCCGATGCCGCTCCTCCCGGAGGTCAGCCGTACCGCGGCCTCGGTCGCGACCCGGGCCGTCCCGAAGTCGACCACCTTGAGCACGCCGTCCGCGCTCTGGTGCAGGTTGGCCGGCGTGACATCGCGGTGCACGACTCCGGCCCGATGCGCGGCGTCCAGCCCGAGCGCCGCCTGCCCCGCCAGGCGGCACATCGCCGGGACGCTCAGCGGCCCGTTCTCGGCCAGCTCGGTGGCGAGATCGCGGCCGGTCAGCAGCTCCATCACCAGGAACGGCCGGCCCTCGTGCTCGCCCACGTCGAACACCGTCACCACGTTGGGGTGGACGACCCGGGCGGCGGTCCGCGCCTCCCGGGCGAACCGCTCGCGCATCGAGATGTCGGCCACCCGCGGCGACAGGATCTTGACCGCCACCGGCCAGCCCGGCCGCAGATCATGACCGCGCCACACCTCGCCCGTCTCGCCCCGGCCGATCAGCTCCTCCAGCCGGTACCGGCCGGCGAGCATGGCCGGCGGCCGTTCCCAATCACCCACGATTCCCGCCATCGATTCCGAGCCCGGCAATTGGGACCCCACCTTACGGGTGCCCGGCCGGGGTGGTGCCCGCAGGAACCGATCATGACAGCGGCCGTCCGGGTCCCGTCGGCTCAGACGGACGGTTCCGGGACGGCGCGCAGGGCCTCCGCCGCCGCCGCGTCGTCCGGCCGCCGCTCCGCGGCGAGCTCCGCCTGGACGTACAGCCGGTACCGCTCCGTCTCACGCCGCACCGTGTCGTCGTCCCAGCCGAGGACCGGGGCGATGAGGGCGGCCACCTCTGCCGCGGCGGCGAGGCCGCGGTCCCGCTCCTCCATGAAGACGTGGGTACGGCGGGTCAGCACGTCCTCCAGGTGCAGCGCCTGCTCGTGCGAGGCCGCGTAGACGGCCTCGGCCCCCAGGTAGTCCGGCGCCCCGTGGAGCGGCCGCCCCAGTGCGGGGTCGGCGGCGACCAGGTCCAGCAGTTCCTCGACCTCCGACCCGTAGCGGCGCAGGAGCCGTTCCACCGAGGCGACGCTCAGCCGCGAGCGCCCGGCCAGGCCGTGCCGCCCGTTCCACAGCGCCTCGTACCCGGCCGCCCCGAGGAGCGGGACCCGGTGGGTGACCGACTCCGGTACGGCGGTGCCGAGCTCTCGCGCGGCCATGTCGACGGCGTCCTTGGCCATCACGCGGTAGGTGGTGTACTTGCCGCCGGCGACGACCACCAGGCCCGGGAGGGGGGCCGTGACCAGGTGCTCGCGCGAGAGCTTCGCGGTGTCCGCCGAGTCGCCGGCGAGCAGCGGGCGGAGCCCGGCGTAGACGCCTTCGACGTCGTCGTGGGTCAGCGGCCGGCGCAGCACCGCGTTGACGTGGTCGAGCAGGTAGTCGATGTCGGCGCGGCTGGCCACCGGGCGGTCCTTGTCGAGGTTCCACTGCGTGTCGGTGGTCCCGATGATCCAGTGCCGTCCCCACGGGAGCACGAAGAGCACACTCTTCTCGGTCCGCAGGATCATGGCGCTGCGGAGCCCGATCCGGTCACGCGGCACGACGAGGTGCACGCCCTTCGACGGCCTCATGGTGTGGCTCCCCCGGACGCCCGCCATCGCGAAGGTCTCGTCCGTCCAGACTCCGGTGGCGCTGATCACCTGACGCGCGCGGACGGTGACCTCCTGGCCGCTTTCGAGGTCCGCCACGCGCGCTCCCACGACCCGGGCGCCCTCGCGGAGCAGGCCGGTCGCGCGTGCCCTGCTCACGACGGTGGCGCCGTAGCTCGCGGCCGTCCGCACCAGCGTCAGCGTCATGCGCGCGTCGTCGGTCTGCGCGTCGTGATACCGGAGGGCGCCGACGAGGGCGTCGGGGCTCAGCCCGGGAGCCTCCTCAAGGGCGCGGCGGCGGCTCAGGTTCCGGTGCCGCGGGACGACCGGCCGCAGCCCGCCCAGAAGGTCGTACAGGGTCATGCCCGCGCCGATGTAGAAGCGCTCCCAGATCCGGTGGGTGAGCGGGAAGAGGAACGGGACGGGGTGGACGAGATGGGGCGCCAGCCGGGTCAGCAGCAGGTGACGCTCCTTGAGCGCCTCCCGGACGAGCCGGAAGTCGAGCTGCTCGAGGTAGCGCAGGCCGCCGTGGATCAGCTTGCTGGACCGGCTCGAACTGCCGGCCGCCCAGTCACGGGCCTCGACCAGCGCGACCGACAGACCGCGGGACACCGCGTCGAGCGCGGCCCCCGCGCCGACGACTCCACCGCCGACGACCAGCACGTCGTAGTGGTTCTCGCTCATCTCCCGCAGCGCCGTCGCCCGGTATTGCGGTCCCAATGCTGCAGATTTCACGGTAGGGCTTCCTCTCCTTCAGGGCCGAGCGTGGTCTCGTCCTTCAGGGGCGAGCGTGGTCTCGCGGAGAGGCGGGGCCCGGCCGCGGCGGCCGGTCAGTCGACCTCGACCCAGTTCAGTGTGCGTTCCACGGCCTTCTTCCAGCCGGCGTAGCCCCGCTCACGCTCTTCGTCGCTCCACTGGGGCTGCCAGCGCTCGGCCTCGTTCCAGTTCTGCTTGAGCGCGTCGGTCGACCGCCAGAAGCCCAGCGCCAGGCCGGCCGCGTAGGCGGCGCCGAGCGCGGTCGTCTCGGCCACGACCGGCTTGGACACCGGCACCCCGAGGACGTCGGCCTGGAGCTGCATGCACAGCCGGTTGGCGGTGACGCCGCCGTCCACGCGGAGCACGTCGAGGACGACTCCCGAGTCGCTGTACATAGCCTCGACGACGTCGCGGGTCTGGTAGCAGATCGCCTCCAGGGTGGCCCGCGCGATGTGGGCGTTGGTGTTGAAACGCGACAGCCCGACGATCGCGCCCCGCGCGTCCGAACGCCAGTAGGGAGCGAACAGCCCCGAGAAGGCCGGCACGAAATACACCCCGCCGTTGTCGTCGACCTGCCGGGCCAGCGCCTCGCTCTCGGCCGCGCCGGAGATGATGCCGAGCTGGTCACGGAGCCACTGCACCGCCGAGCCGGTCACCGCGATCGACCCCTCCAGCGCGTACACCGGCCGGTCGGCGCCGAACTGGTAGCAGACCGTGGTCAGCAGGCCGTTCTTCGACCGCACCAGCTCGTGACCGGTGTTCAGCAGCAGGAAGTTACCGGTGCCGTAGGTGTTCTTGGCCTCGCCCACCTCGAAGCAGACCTGCCCCACGGTCGCCGCCTGCTGGTCGCCGAGGTCGCCCGACAGGGGCACCTCGCCCTTCAACGGCCCGTAGCGCCGGGTGACGCCGTACAGATCCGGGTTGGAGGAGGGCCTGATGGTGGGCAGCATCCGGCGCGGGATGCCGAAGAAGGACAGCAGTTCCTCGTCCCAGTCGAGGGTCTCCAGGTTCATCAGCATGGTGCGGCTGGCGTTGGTCGGGTCGGTGACGTGCACGCCGCCGTCGGTCCCCCCGGTGAAGTTCCACAGCAGCCAGGTGTCGGTGTTGCCGAAGATCGCCTCGCCGTCCTCGGCGGCCCGGCGCACCCCTTCGACGTTCTCCAGGATCCACTGGATCTTGCCGGCCGAGAAGTAGGTCGCCGGCGGCAGCCCGGCCTTGCGGCGGATGACGTCGCCC